>JACOUC010000064.1 GCA_016178055.1 Chlamydiota bacterium
CCATGGAAGTAGAATTAATCTGTCCAATTGCGATGGAAAAGGGAGTAAAGTTTGCGATCAGAGAAGGTGGAAAAACGATTGGTGCAGGAAGAGTTGCTGAAATTATTAAATGATAAAGATGGCTAGAGGCTCGAGGCTGGAGGCTCGAAGCAAAAGCAAAACAAGGCAAAATAAAAGCAAAGAATTTCAAGAGATAGAAATCAGTCATTGGCGACTATCTTTTATAGTTGAAAGGTTAAGGGTTCAGCATGTCACAGAGAATAAGAATTAAGCTGAGAGGATATGATCAACGGGTTCTCGATCAATCTACAGGAGATATTGTAGATACAGCCAAGAGAACGGGAGCGACAGTTCGAGGTCCGATTCCTTTGCCCACGAATATTGGACGGTATACGGTTTTGAGGTCTCCCCATGTCGATAAAAAGTCTCGGGAACAGTTCGAGATCCGAACTCATAAAAGGCTTTTAGATATTCTGGATCCAACAGCAAAGACCATTGATGAATTGCGCAGGTTAAATTTGCCGGCCGGGGTTGATATTAATATTAAAGCTTAAAAAAAGTCAGTTAGTTTTAGAAAAGAAAATACTTGAATCAGATATTGAAATAGCGTATTCTTTTTGCCCACACAAGTAGTTCTTCGATTACTCCCTTTCGTAGGGATTCTTTCGTAGGGATTATGGTGTTTCTGCTTGGGGTTTAAGGCTTAAGCGGAATACTCTGATGGGTCCGAACAAGCAGTGGCGAAAAGAATTTCTTAACAGGTGTGAGATAGATATGAATACAATTTTAGGAAGAAAAATTGGAATGACTCGTATTTTTAGTGAAAAGGGAGATGAGATTCCAGTCTCAGTGATTGAGGCAGGCCCTTGTCAAGTCACTCAAGTTAAAACTTTAAAGACAGACTCCTATGGGGCCATTCAAGTTGGGTATGAGCCTATTAAAGAAAGTCATGCAAAAAAAACCCTTTTAGGGCATTTAAAAAAAGCAGGAACGGTCCCTTTTCGTTGGCTGAAAGAAATTAAAATTGAAGATGAAGTAGCTCTAGGTCAGTGCAAATTGGGCCAGGAAATTCGTGTTGATATTTTTAAGCCGGGCGATCATGTGGATGTTATTGGGTTCACAAAGGGAAGAGGTTTTCAGGGTGTGGTAAAGCGGCACGGATTTCGTGGACTTCGGGCTACGCACGGTAACAATGAATACTTTCGTCGGCCGGGTTCTATTGGAACCAATACCTTTGGGTCAAATACCAAGCGAGGTAAAAGATTTCCAGGTCACTATGGAAATGAAAGACAAACCATTTTAAGCATGAAAGTGATTAGGGTGGATTTTGAGGAGAATCTCCTTTTGCTTCGGGGAGGGGTTCCAGGGGCTAAGGGAGGACTTTTATTTATTAGAAAATCAACCCGATGAATGGAGCGAGACCTTTTTGAGAGGTCTCTATAAAGTAAATATTTTTTACGGATATTTAAAAATTTGATTTAAGGGGTTGAGAGATGGCAAGTTTAGCGGTTTTAAATTGTGAAGGAAAAAAGATTGGAGAAAAAGAAATCCAAGAGGATTTTCTTAAAGCAAAGACCAGCCAGCATGCTATGAAGGCGGCAGTGGTTGCTTATCTGGCTCATCGCCGCCAGGGGAACGCTTCTACCAAGACGCGGGCTGAGGTGAGTGGGTCAGGACGAAAGCCTTGGAAGCAAAAAGGAACAGGAAGAGCTCGAGCAGGGGAGCGGACTTCACCGGTTTGGAGGGGAGGCGGAGTTGTTTTTGGTCCGAGGCCTCACGAGTATCGTTATCAATTGAATAAAAAGGTTGCTCGGTTAGCTCGGGAGTCTGCCTTGCGTGTACGATTTAAAGAGGGAAAGGTATGGATTGTGAGGGATTTTCAAGTTGAAAATCCAAAAACAAAGTTGGCCGCACAAATTCTAAAAAATTTAAAAATAGTTCGTAAAACCCTTATCGTTGTTGAAACCATAACATCCAATCTTAAGTTAGCTTTTCGAAACTTAGAAAGTGTCAGTCTTGTGCCTGTAACGGGCTTAAATGCTTATGAAGTTCTGACCCATCAGAATATTGTTTTTTCTGAAGGTGCATTTGAAAAATTCTTTAGCCGTGGAGAGGAAAATTCATGAAAGCACCCTCTGAAATTATTTTAGAACCGCTGATCAGTGAAAAGGGTACGGAGCTACTTCAGAAAGAAAATAAAGTCCTTTTTAAAGTTCATATGAATTCGAACAAAATTGATGTTCGTCACGCCATAGAGCAAATTTATTCTGTAAAAGTTCTTCAAGTGAATACGGTTAAAGTAAAAGGAAAACCAAAACGCGTTCGTTACCATATGGGACGAACTTCAAATTGGAAAAAGGCGATTGTTACACTCAAAGAGGGAGAAAAAATAGATTTTGCATGATTGAGTTGTCTGCGCGTAGAACGAAGCAGATTGGACTTTTTCAGCGAACCGTTAGTTAGGGAAAAATATGGCTCTTAAAACTTATAATCCAGTAACTCCAACACGACGTTTCACCACAGGTTATACCTTTGAAGAAATTACAAAGGATCGTCCTGAGAAAAATCTTGTTGAGCGCTTAGGCAGGACCGGAGGTCGGAATTCTCAAGGTCGGTTGACCATGCGACATCGAGGGGGAGGTTACCGAAAAGTTTATAGAATCATTGATTTTAAGAGAGAAAAATTTAATATCCCCGCTCGTGTTGTGTCGATTGAATATGATCCTAATCGTTCGTGTCGGATTGCGCTTCTTTCCTATGCGGATGGAGAAAAAAGATATATTTTGGCTCCTCTTGGATTAAAAGTAAACGATGTTCTGGTTACATCGGATACGGCTGAGCCTAAAATTGGAAATTGTATGAAGTTGTCTCAAATTCCATTAGGAACTTTTTTGCATAATATCGAACTTGTTCCTGGAAAAGGTGGACAGCTTGTTCGAAGCGCTGGTTCTTCGGCCCAGTTAATGGCCAGGGAGGCGAACTTTGCTCACGTGAGGCTTCCTTCAAAAGAGATTCGGTTGGTTAGAGTTGAATGTCGGGCGACCCTTGGACAGCTGAGTAATCCTGATCATATGAATATTTCTTTGGGAAAAGCGGGTCGCATGCGTTGGAAGGGGCGGCGTTCTATTGTTCGGGGTGTTGCAATGAATCCTGTGGATCATCCATTAGGAGGTGGAGAAGGAAAAGCGAATGGAGGTCGACAGCACTGCAGTCCTTGGGGTTTAATTGATGGAACTAAAACAAGAAAGAGGAGCAAGGCATCCAGTAAATATATTTTAGAAAGAAGAAAAAAGTAAAGGTTAGAAAATGCCAAGATCATTAAAAAAAGGTCCATTTGTAGAAGCAAAATTGTTAGAACGCGTTGAGAGAATGAATCGTTCTGGGGAAAGAAGGCCTGTAAAAACATGGTCACGGCGCTCAATGATTGTTCCAGATTTTGTGGGCCATAGTTTTTCAGTTTATAATGGTAGAAAGTTTATTACTGTTTTTGTTTCTGAAAATATGGTGGGCCATTATTTAGGAGAGTTTTCTCCAACGAGAACATTTAGAGCTCATGGGGCGCATACGGAAAAGACGACAGCCAAAAAATAAAAGTTCAAAGTTTAAAGTGACACAAAGTGTCATCCTGAGCGATAGCGAAGGATCTCATAATCAAGTTCAAGGTTCAAAGAGAAAAAATAAGAGAAAAATTTATGGAAGCGAAAGCGGTGACAAGGTTTGTTAGAATTTCTCCTGTGAAGGCAAGATTGATTGCAGATCAAATTAGGAATAAGTCAATTGCCGAGGCGCTTAACATTGTTAATTTCTGTCCTCAAAAAGCAGGGGATGTGGTTGGAAAAACTTTAAAGTCTGCTTTAGCAAATGCGCAAGTGAAAGAAGGGGTTAATATTGATGCTTTGAAAGTGACCCGCGTTTTTGTTGATGGAGGTCCCTTTTGGAAGCGATTTATGCCTCGAGCGATGGGAAGGGCAACTCGGATTCGGAAAAGATTGAGCCATGTGACAGTGGTTCTTTCAGATCAAAATTAATTTTTCATTCTAAGAAACTGCTTATTAAACTAAGAAACTGCTTATTAAAAAGTAGATTTTGTTTTAAGAAAGGGAAAACATGGGTCAAAAGGTAAATCCAATCGCCTTTCGTTTAGGGATTAATCAAGATTGGCGTTCTCGTTGGTTTAGTGCGAAAAAGGATTATTCTAAACTTCTTAACGAAGATTTGAAAATTCGCGATTTCGTCAAAGAGAAGCTTTTTTATTCGGGAGTCTCAAAAATTGAAATTGAACGTGTCGGTTCACGATTACGCATTATTATTCACACAGCTCGTCCTGGGCTTGTGATTGGGCGTAAGGGAACGGAAATTGATCGATTAAAGGAAGAAGTGGCAGATCTTACGGAAAGCGAAGTTTTTGTTGATATTGTGGAGGTCAAAAGGGCTGAAATAGAAGCCCAGTTGATTGCTGAAAATATTGCGCTTCAGCTTCTACGGAGAGTTTCGTTTAGAAGAGCCATGAAGAAGGCGGTTCAGGGTGCGATGAATGGGGGTGCGAAGGGAATCAAAATTTGTTGTTCAGGGAGATTGGGTGGAGCAGAAATTGCGAGAAGAGAAACCTATAAAGAAGGAAGTGTTCCTCTTCATACCCTTCGGGCTTTGATTGATTATGGTTTCAGTGAATCAAAAACCAGCTATGGTTTAATTGGGGTTAAAGTGTGGGTTTTTAAAGGTCAGGAACTTGTGAAGTCTTCTTTGGATTCCTCGAATCAAAAGATTGAGACTGTCAAGGAAATAAGCACAGGGTCTACTTCCTCCGAAACTTCTAAATCGTCTGATATTAAGCAGGAGTCAACACATGCCACTGATGCCTAGTCGTGTTAAATTTAGAAAAATGCATAAAGGATGTCGTTCTGGAAAGGCTTCGAGGGCGACTCGGCTGAGCTTTGGCGAATATGGTCTTCAGAGTTTAGATCGAGGTTGGATTACCAATATTCAGCTTGAAGCGATTCGTGTTGCCATCGCTCGGCATATGAAAAGAAAAGGGAAAATTTGGCTTCGCCTTTTCCCGGATAAACCCATTACAAAGAAGCCGGCAGAAACCCGTATGGGAAAAGGAAAAGGTCCACCGTCTGGTTGGGTGATCGTGGTGAGACCTGGAAATGTTCTTCTAGAAATTGAAGGTGTTACAGAGTCGATTGCTAAGGAGGCGCTTCGGTTGGCGGCTTATAAGCTTCCTCTAAAAACTCGGTTTATTGTGAGGCAGCATGTTTGAAATTTCAAATTTGAAATTTGAAATTTGAGAGTAGAGTGGGTTTATTCACAATGTGGGGTCTTGGAGTAAAGAATGAAGGCAAAAGAAATCAGAGATTTAACGAAAGATGAAGCGGGTCTAAAGCTTCGTGAGCTTGGGGATTCTCTTTATAAATTGAGAACACAAGGTCAAATGGGTCAGCTTGAAAATCCGGGCAAGATTCGCCAAACGAAAAAAGATATTGCTCGTATTAAAACGATTTTAAAGGAAGAAGAAAATAAAGGTGCTTGATATGGATTCAACAAGGTCGAGTCGTAAAGAAAAGGTAGGTGTTGTGATTAGCGATCGAATGAATAAGACGATCGTTGTTGAAGTTGAACGTACCTATCCTCATTTACTTTACGGAAAAGTCATTCGCACGGTGAAAAAATTTTACGTTCACGATGAGAAAAAAGAAGCTCGAATGGGTGATAAAGTTGCTATCGTTGAGACCCGTCCGATCAGTAAATTGAAAAGGTGGAGATTAGAGAAGGTATTTCAAAAACAAGCGTTGGGTACACCCTCAGGCGTTTAAGGCGTATTGTTTGTTGGCTCAAGAATTTTTAAGGAGTTCGTGAAGCGATGATTCAACTAAGAACGAGACTAGAAATTGCTGATAACAGTGGCGCAAAAAAAGCGGCCTGCATTAAGGTTTTGGGCGGAACACGCCGGCGCTCGGCTTCTTTGGGGGATGTGGTTGTTGTTTCTGTTAAAGAGGCGATTCCAGAGGGAATGGTTAAAAAGGGGGAAGTGGTTAAAGGCGTGGTCGTGAGAACCAAGCGCGAAGTTCGCCGTATCGATGGCTCTTTTATTCGATTTGATTCCAATGCAATTGTTTTGATTGATAATCAAATGAATCCAAGGGGGACAAGAATCTTTGGGCCGGTGGCCCGAGAACTCCGTGAGAAAAATTTTATGAAAATTATTTCTTTGGCTCCCGAAGTGCTTTAAAAATAAAATTTAAAATTAGAAATGAACTTTGAATGAAAACAGAAACCGTTCGAATTAAAACTTATTTAAAGAAAAGTGATACCGTTTACGCTTTGGCAGGGAAAGATAGAGGAAAAAAAGGAAAGATTCTTCAAGTCCTTCATGAAAAAAATCGTGCAATTGTAGAGGGTCTTCATTTTATAAAGCGACATATGAGACCGACTCAGGCGAATCCCCAGGGAGGGATGGTTCAAAAAGAGGCCTCAGTTCATATTTCTAATCTAGCTCTTTTTTGTTCTCATTGTGATCGTCCTGTGAAGGTAGGTTTTAAAATATCTGAAAATTTTGAAAAGCAAAGAGTTTGTAGAAAGTGCGGAGAAGGAATCTAAATATGAGTCGATTATTAAAAAGATATCAAGAAGCAATTGTGCCAGAGCTTTCAAAAAAATTAGCGATAAAAAATCGTCTTCGTATTCCTCGATTGTTAAAGATTGTTGTGAATATGGGTGTTGCTGAAGCGATTAAAGATTTCGCTCTTTTGGAATCCCATGTCAGTGAATTGGGGCTGATCACGGGTCAGAAGGCCGTTGTGACCCGATCAAAAAAGAGTATTGCAGGTTTTAAATTGAGGGAGGGAGATCCTGTGGGATGTAAGGTCACCCTTCGAGGAAAGAACATGTATGAATTTCTTAATCGTTTTGTGAGTGTTGTTCTTCCAAGAATTAGGGATTTTAAAGGTCTTTCTCAAAAATCATTTGATGGTCGAGGAAATTACAGTGTGGGTCTTACAGAGCAGGTTGTGTTTCCTGAAATTGAGTTAGATAAGATTAAGCAAATTCAAGGGATGGACTTAACGTTTGTAACAACGGCAAGCTCGGATGAAGAGGCGAAAGAGTTGCTCAACGCGTTAGGAATTCCTTTTAGACAAAAATAGACCCTTGATAACTCATAACTGAAGGCTGGGTATGGCAAAAACATGTTTAATGGTAAAGCAGCAAAGAACACCGAAATTTAAGGTCAGGTATTATAATCGGTGTAAGCATTGCGGGAGGAGAAGGGCCTATTTGAGAAGATTTGGAATTTGTAGAGTCTGTTTTAGAAAATATGCCTCTCAAGGCATGATCCCAGGAGTTACCAAGGCGAGTTGGTGATGGGATAGTTGTGAGTGGTGAGTAAACGAACGACAGGTAGAGGCTCGAAGCAAAAGCAAAAAAAGAAGAAGTATTTACCTCGAGCCTCGAGCTTCGAGCAATGAAGTGACAAACGACAAAAGACAAGCGACGGACAAGTAAATAAGGTTAAAAAAATGAGCATGTCAGATCCTATTTCAGATTTAGTAACGCGTATTCGCAATGCGAGTTCGGCGAAAAAAGAATATGTGGATGTTCCTGCTTCTTCTTTCAAAGAGGATATTCTCAAAGTTTTGAAGAAAGAAGGTTTTATTCAAGATTATAAAAAAGCGGAAGAGAGCGGCCATCCTTGGTTGAGGGTTTATCTCAAGTTTACCCAGAGTGGAGAGAAAGTCATACAAGGAATCGAGCGGGTGAGTCTCCCTGGGAGAAGAGTTTATGCGGATGTTGCGGATATTCCTAGGGTTCAGGGAGGAATGGGAGTTGCTATTTTGTCAACTTCTCAAGGGGTGATCACGGGCCAAAAAGCTAAATCTTTAAATACCGGCGGCGAAGTTCTTTGTAAGGTTTGGTAATACGAATTACTAAGGAGGCTAAATCCCATTATACATGGCAATAGCCAAACTCTCCTTAGTACTGTCAGAATTTATGAATAAAAATCAATGTACTGACTTGTAAAGGGGAGCAAAGAAAATGTCACGAATAGGTCGTAAGGAAGTTTTGATTCCTTCAGGGGTTCAAGTTGCTTCAGAGGGGAATCTTTTGAAGGTCAAGGGCCCCAAGGGAGAGTTGGCTCAGAGTTTTCCAGATGAAATTAATGTTCAACTGGAATCGGGTAAGAGTGTGCTTTTTGGTATAAAAACAGAAACGAAATCTTCAAAGGCCTTGCATGGATTATCAAGAAGTTTATGTTTTAATATGATGGAAGGGGTTACAAAAGGTTTTTCAAAGTCTCTTGAAATTCAGGGAGTCGGGTTTCGGGCAAAAATTGAAGGAAAAAATCTTGTTTTAGCATTGGGTTTTACCCATTCCGTTGAATACCCTATTCCTGCGGGGATTAAAATTGATGTAGAAGAGCAGGTTCGTATGAAGATTTCAGGAGTTGATAAGCAATTGGTGGGGCAGGTTGCTGCAGAGATTAGAAGGTTTCTCCCCCCAGAACCCTATAAGGGAAAAGGGATTCGATATGCGGGTGAACACGTAAAGAAGAAAGCTGGGAAGACGGTTGCATAATTTTGATCCATGATCGAAAGTTTCTTCATGTCAAACCTCTCAAAATAAAAGCAGGTCATAAGTGGCGCATATTTTTTAGATAAATTTCTACCTTAATTTTGATTTTTGATGTTTGGTTTTTGATTTTTTAAAGAGGACAAGTGATTATGATTGTTAAGAATGTTCGTGAAATTTATCGTAGGAACCGTCATATCAGAATTAGGCGTAAGGTGATGGGAACGCCTGAGCGGCCTCGGTTGGCTGTTTTTAGAAGTGGTAAGCATATGTATGCTCAACTCATTAATGATTTAGAAGGGCGGACACTGCTTTCCTTTTCAACACTTTCAAAGGTGGTTAAAGAAAAGGTAAAGTCAGGGGCAAACGTAAAAGCGGCAGAACTTTTGGGTGGAATTCTTGCTGAAGAGGCTAAACGTAAAGAGATTACAAAAATTGTTTTTGATCGTGGGGGTTATCTCTATCATGGTCGCGTAAAAGCCTTGGCGGAAGCGGCAAGAAAAGGCGGTCTTGTATTTTGATGGGAGGTTGTAGGTAGTCCACAGTCGACAGTCGATGGTCAACAGCCTTAAAGGAACCATTTATTTCTATGGACTGTGGACCGTGGACTATGGACTGATTTTCGTAATTATTTTAAAGGGAGGAATTTTGTGGAAGGCGATGAAGTAATTCAAAAAAAAGAAGTCGTAAAGGAAGAAGGATTTCTCCAAAAAGATAAGAAAGTTTCTTCCGAAAATATTGAAAAGGTCGTTTATATTAATCGCTGCGCCAAGGTGGTTAAAGGTGGCCGGCGCTTTAGTTTTAGCGCTTTGGTGGTGGTCGGAAATGGAAATGGCAGAGTCGGTTTTGGTTTGGGGAAGGCCAATGAAGTTTCGGATGCCATTCGTAAAGGGACCGATTACGCCAAAAGATCAATGAAGACGGTTTGTTTGAGAGGGACAACCATTCCCCATGAAGTGACAGGTAAATTTGATGGAGGAAGGGTTTTTCTAAAGCCAGCCACTCAAGGGACAGGAGTGATTGCGGGAGGCGGTGTTCGCCCTGTTTTAGAAGCGGCAGGAGTCAAGGATGTTCTTGCAAAATCGCTTGGGTCTTCTAATGCAATTAATGTGGTTAGAGCAACCATGAAGTGCTTGGAATCACTTCGTGATTTAGCCATGATTAGAGCGATTCGAAGGAGTGAAGTATGAAGTTAGCAGAAATTTTAAGTGTCAATGACTCACGTAAAAAGATGAAAAGAGTTGGACGGGGTCCAGGCTCGGGTCATGGAAAAACAAGTTGCAGAGGGCAAAAAGGACAAAAGGCCCGCTCAGGTCATGGTGCGAGGATTCGCCCTGGTTTTGAAGGAGGTCAAATGCCTCTTTATCGACGACTTCCCAAGCGGGGTTTTGTGAGTGCTGATAAAACCGAGTGGTCTATTGTGAATGTGGGTCAGCTGAATATATTTGGGGAGGGGACTGTTGTGACCCCTCAGCTTTTAGAGTCAAAAGGTTTGGTTAAGAATGTGAGGGATGGAGTGAAGGTGTTAGGCGAGGGAGAATTAAAAATTCCATTATCTCTTCAAGTGCATGCCGTAAGTCAAAGTGCTCGAGAAAAGATTGAAAAAGTTAAGGGCAAAGTCGAACTCCTTTCAAATAAGTAAGTGAGCGGTAAATAGTTTTGATGATTGAATCAACGGGGATGTAGATGAACCAACCTTCTTTGCAACACATCAGAGGAATTTTTTGGGGAATCGTAAGTGGAATGCTTTTTTTGACATTGCTTACAGGAAACCCAGAAGCAAAAATAGAAGCAAAGTCAGAAGTCAAAGCAATAGCAAAAGCAGAACCAGAGCTAGAACTAAAAAGTTTAGGTTTGAAATCTTCCATCCAAATCACAACACTTGCTGCCACCCCAAACCCATGTAACCCAACCATAAACCCCGTAAAAATCACCGGAACCATTTCAACGACGAATGCGAAGCCTAAGAAAAAGGGAGAGCGGGAAGAAAAAATTAAATGGATAGGATACGTTGTTAAGAGCGAAGAAGCACGAGGGATGAGGGACGAGGGACAAAGCACGAGGGACGAAGGACGAAGCACGAAGGACGAGAGACGAAGGACGAGGAACGAAGGACGAGGGACGAAAGAAGACGAACTAATTGACCTAGCCCAAAACTTAGAAATGGACGACATTGAAAGGGAGCTTTCGTCTCCCTATCCCCGTGAAAATGGCGAGAAGAAAGATGAGGGAATTATCTTCTCTCCCTCTCCCCGCCAGAGCGGGGAGAGGTTAGGTGAGGGGTCCCTTAAGAAGATTAATAAAGCTAACATCCTGTATATCGTCAAAGGCGAAGGAACCTCGATCAACTTCACCTGGAACGGAAAAGACAGGAACGGAGTAGAACAATCCGAAGGAAGTTATATTGCTGGGGTCATAGCCAAAGGAAATGGATCCCACACGAAAAAAGAAATCACCCTCACCATTGATACCACATCTCCTCA
>JACOUC010000065.1 GCA_016178055.1 Chlamydiota bacterium
ACAACCAGTCCAAGTAGGAAGTTAGATGTAAATGGAGCTATTGGGGTGGCTCATACTTTGTATGGTCCTTCAGACGACAGTTTAGATTTACAGTCACAATCAGGTAAAGCCATCGTTTTTGATACCAATGGGAATACTGAGAAGATGCGAATTACTTCAGATGGCAATGTTGGGATTGGGATAACCAGTCCTTCTGCAAAACTGCATGTGGAAGGGAGTTCTTCTTCAGAGGTTTTGAGGGTTAAGAATACCGGTTTGGGATCTTGTGTTTATGGTGAAACATGGTCGTTAGGAGTTTCGGGGGGGAGCAGTGTTGCGATTTATGGTTGGGCCCCATCCAGTGGTGCATCTGTAGGAGGTGCAGCACTGGGTGTGTTAGGAAGGATTAATTCATACCAGGGTTCTGACGCGTCCGTTCCTTGTGGTGTTTTCGGTTGGGCCACTGCAACGAGTGGTGTGAATGCTGGGGTGTGGGGTGAAACAGACTCCCCAAGTGGTTACGGTGTCTATTCAGCAGGTGATATGGCTGTGAACGGTGATTTTACGTGTAATGGAAGCAAGAGTGCTGTTGTGGAAACTTCAAAGGGCCAAACTGCACTCTATTGTCAAGAGTCGCCGGAATTATGGTTTGAGGACTTTGGAGAAGGAGCGCTGATCTCGGGACGTGCCCATGTTGATTTAGATGCCTTGTTCCTTGAGATGATTACTGTTGATGTCACTCATCCCATGAAAGTTTTTGTCCAATTGAATGATGACTGCAAGGGTGTGTATGTGAGAAGAGGGGAAACGGGTTTTGATGTTGTGGAATTACAAAATGGCAAAAGCAATGCCCATTTTACCTATCGCATTGTGGCAAAGCGAAAAGGTTACGAGGACAAAAGGCTTGAAATAAAACACATTCCAACGCGCAATGATTCTCCTGCGATAAAAGAGATGAAATAAAAAAATAAAATTTGCGAGGTGCGTATGAAATTAAAAATAGTTTTTTTATGGGCTCTTTCTTTTGCAATTCCAGTCTGCGCCGTGCAGAAAAGCAATTCATATAGGATTCAAACGGATGCTGTGGACTCTACAGGGAGTAGAGCCGTCTCTACGAACTATGCAATGATTGGAACCTTAGGGCAAAGCTCTCCGATTGGAAAGAGTACAAGCAACCATTTTACTGAGCAGGGAGGATGGGTTCATCAATTATCAGAAAATCCATTGATTCTTTATTACACCTTCGATGATGGATTGGCCACGGACATGAGCGGATCAAATCATGACGGGAATGTGGTTGGGGCCACAGAAGAAACAGGCATTGCCAATAACGCCTTAGCCTTTAACGGTACGACTGACTATGTTCAAGTGTCGGACGGTAACGGTCTTAACCCAACAAGCGCAGTCACCCTGGAGGCATGGATTAATCCATCCAGTGTCAGTTCAAGCACCCGTCAATACCTTATGCAGAAATCAAGCGAGACCTGGGGATTTTATATGGCCAGCAGCAAGCTCTACTTCTACACGGATACCAAAGAAGATGGGGGCAGCCGTCTCGTTTTATTGAGTTTGATTCAAGCCAATCGCTGGACCCATGTTGCAGGTACCTATGATGAAAATGCTGGGGTCATGGTTCTTTATGTGGATGGCACCTTGAAAAGTTCTAAAATCCAGAAGGGCCATTTGGGCTCGACCGTTGATAATCTTTATGTCGGTTCCTACAGTTCTGGTCCGACTTATGCGTACAAGGGTCGAGTAGACGAGCTTAGAATCTACAATATCGCTTTGACTCAAGGAATGATTCAAGACGATATGAAAAAGGGAATTCCTGATGAAGTTTTGCATTACAATTTCGATAATGGAACCGCGACGGACCCATCTCACTGTGAGAATAATGGGAAGACAAGTGGTGTGACATCGGTAGCGGGATACAGCGCAAATGGGCTTTCGTTTAACGGATCGGGTTATGTCTGTGTACCTGATTCTGCAACGTTGGATGCTGAAGACGCCCTGACCGTTGAGGCCTGGGTTTACCCTACGAATATGGCTGCAAAGAACCAACAGTATATCCTGCAAAGGAGTGGCGGGACATGGGGGCTCTATATTTATAAAGGCAATGTGTCCTTTTTTGCAGATACCACTAATAAGGGAGGTTCATGGGTCACCTGTAGCGCCTCTATGAAAGGAAACGTCTGGTCTCATGTGGCGGGTGTGTATGATTCCAAAACAGGGACGATGAGCTTATACATGAATGGCACGCTTGCTGCGAGTAAGTCGCAATCAAAAGAATTGGATGTAACCCCTCTTTCCCTTTATCTCGGCAACGGGGGGACTTCGACCACGTATGCGTTTTATGGAATCCTGGATGAGATGAGAATTTATCGAAAGGCATTGAGTAAAGATGAAATATTGTCCGATGCGGGAATATAGGTTCAATTGTTTTATAACAATAATTTAATCTTTCTATTTTTTTGAGTTTTTTGTATGATGGTGGTCATATTTCCATATATAAATATCATTGCGAAATTGCTCTTACCATCATTTTAGAAACGAAAAGGGGAAACCCATGAGTGCTGAAGTAAAAAAGTCCTCAATTTCTCCTCAGGCTGAGGAGGAGATTAAGCGTTTTGAAAGAGAGATTGCTCTTTTAGAAGCGGGTCAATCCCCTCCTGAGGATTTCCAGAGATTTAGGTTGACCAATGGAATTTATGGGATTCGAGGGAAACCGGATCTTCATATGATCCGTGTGAAGATTCGTTATGGGAATCTTAATTCTCATCAACTGGAAGTTCTTGCCGATGTTGCGGAAAAGTACACGCCTAATAAAATAGGGCATGTGACGACACGTCAGGCCATGCAATATCATTATGTGAAACGCCATGATGTTCCTACGGTGATGCGCAGGTTAGAGGAAGTCGGATTGACAACCCGAGAGGCTTGCGGAAATACGGTTCGCAATGTCACGGCATGTTCTTACGCTGGGATTACGGATCAAGAAGTTTTTGATGTGACTCCTTATGCAGATTTGGTCTCACTTCATTTTTTGAGAAATCCCCTTTGTCAAAACATGCCTCGCAAATTTAAAATTGCTTTTGAGGGTTGTCCTGAAGACCATGCTCGAGTGACCATCCATGATTTGGGTTTTGTTGCGAAGATCAAAGAAGTCAATGGTAGAGAGATCCGCGGTTTTCAAGTTTATGCAGGGGGTGGTTTAGGTTCCATGCCTAAATCAGCGGTTTTACTAGAGGATTTTACCCCAGAGGATCGAATTTTAGAAACGGCAGAGGCGGCTATTCGTATTTTTGATCGCTTCGGAAACCGAAAGGATAAAGCAAGGGCCCGGATTAAATTTCTCTTAAAGGATTGGGGTCCGGATGAATTTAAGAAGCGAATTTTAGATGAGCGTAAAGCTGTTTTTCTGACTCAAAGTGGTAAGGTTTTGATGGCGAAAGTAAATTTCCCTGAAGAAAAACAGCCGGTGGTTGAGATTCCGAAGGGAAAGCCGTCTTTAACTTCGACTCAAATGGCCCATTTTGATCGATGGAAAAAGACCAATATTCTCAAGCAAAAACAATCGGGATATGTCGCCGTGACGGTTCGATGTCCGCTGGGTGATATTACTGTGGATCAAATGCGAAAAGTGGCTCAGATTGCTCGTAAATATTGTGAGGGACGACTTCGCACTGTGATTACGCAGAATTTGGTCTTGCGTTGGGTTCCAGAAGCCGCTCTTGAATGGGTCTATCAGGAATTAGATGCTGCGGGAATGGCTCATCATTCCGCCGATCGAGTTGCGGATATTACGCGATGCCCGGGAGCCGATACTTGCCAAATTGCGATTACCCATTCTCGAGGTCTGGCCGCCAATTTAGCCCCTCTTTTTAATAATGGCCTTGGAAGTGAGGAGGCTTTGCAAGATATTAAAATTAAAATTTCGGGTTGCTTTAATTCCTGCGGTCAACATCACATTGCGGATCTTGGATTTTATGGAATGGGTCGCCGTGTGGGTGAACATGAGGTTCCTCATTATCAGATGCTTTTGGGAGGAGGGACTCAAGAGGGTTTAGCGACGTTTGGTACTGCTGTTGCCATGGTTCCTGCCAAGCGAGTCAAGGAAGCCGTGGATAAAATTCTGAAATATTTTTTGAAGGATCGCTTGCCCAACGAGCGATTTAAAGATTTTATCAAGCGCCAGGGCATTCCAAAATTTAAAGAGCTGATTCAAGAGTTTCAGCAAATTCCATCCTATGAAACTGCTCCTGAATACTATGAAGATTTAGGAGATGAGGGTCATCTCTTTAAAATGGAAGTGGGCAAAGGCGAGTGCGCGGTTTAGTAGGTCGCCAGTCTCTGGTCTCCTGTCCCTAGTTTTCTGTCTCCTGCTTCCTTTATTCAGTCTCCGATCTTCGGTCACTGGCGACCAGTGACCCCGTAAAAACAGAAAAACTTTTATTACTTTGTTCGTTGTGATAGACTCTCCCCAATCAATGGATCGTTAGGCAAAATCACTCCCTGCTCGACTGGGAGCCAAGATGATTTAAATGCAGGAATTTTAACAAGGTTCAGAGGTCTTAGCAAACCGCCACAAGGCTCAAAAAACAGCTCAAAATCGCGCCAAAATTCACTGTGGATTTTAAGGAAGTCCAATTTTTGATATGATGTGCTCCGGAAGGAGTACAAAAAATGGGAAACGATGGCAGGA
>JACOUC010000066.1 GCA_016178055.1 Chlamydiota bacterium
AGTGATCAAAACCACTCGCTTGCCATCCTTCTTGAAGAGTCGTAGAGACCTGCCATGTAAAATCTGTGACTTGCTTAATGATCCCGTCTTTCTCGATCTGGCATGCCACGCTTGCAATCCAGCCGGCGTCTGTGACTTCAAGGGCAATAGAGTCCCCGTCGTTTAACGCAACCTCATAATTTTCCACCGTTGTCCAGTCGTCATCTCGACCGATTTCAACCCCATTCACAAAGAGGACATAGGCATTGTCCCCGGTCACCGTCATCACCGCTGATTTGACTAATGAAAAATCAATCTGTGCAGCCGTTTCTCCAACATTCACAGGTGTTCCCTCTAAAATATTACAATGCCCCCCCTCACACGAAATATTGTTATAAAGCTCATCGACATAAAAAGCCGTATCAAACGTAGTCAAATAATAAACTCCCGATTTCAAATCATAAAAATGATAATTCCCATCGGCATCGCTATAGTCCAATGCCTGATAGTTTCCGCCTTGGTCGTACAAATCAACCTCAACCTCTTTAAGTGGACTTCCAGTTGCAACGTCCGAAACCTTTCCCGTAATGGAAAGCTGACCTACATTCAATTCAAAGTCAATTCCTGGGGTATCCGCTCCCTCACCTACATGAACAGGAGTTCCATCGACCAAATTACAATTCTGATTCGAACAGGGAATATTCTGATAAAGCTCATCGGAATACCCCTCTTCATTAGAGGTATAAAGATAGTAATCGCCCGGCGGCAAATCTAAAATCTTATACTGCCCATTCACATCCGTAAAGGCATAGTTGGACAAAACCTGATCGCTCACATCAAAGGCCACCACAGCGATATCAGAAAGCAGGATATCCTCTGAAGTCTTCACTTCTCCAGAAATCGAACCCGATTCGGCCCCTAAACAGATAGAAGATGTGATGAGGAAAACAAAAAAGGAAAAGAAAATACTTCGGAAGAAATTTTTAAGACAATACATACAAATACCCCCCCTACCAACCGGTTTAAAGTTTAACCCCGTTATTCAACCCCATCATTCGATAGGGCAGACGGGGCAAGAGTTCAAAGTTCAAAGAAAAACTACCAAAATAAGTTAAAAAAATCCCAAAAAGCTCCTGCCTTTTTATAGAGCAAGATCCATGCCAAGTTTTATTTAACACTTCTCAAGCTCAATTTCTTGCTTTTCCACTTGGAATATCGACCTCACCTTACAAAATTTGGTCACTCCCTTACAATTTTTGTCACTTGCTGACAAATTTTGTCATCTGCTTACCAAAATTTGTCACGCCCAGTCCTTTGAAGCCTGCTTTAACTCTTTAATTTTTTTGCATGATCAAAGGGCTGGGCCTCACTTCATGATGCATCCAATCTTTAAAAACCTTAAATCGTGGAATGGGCCAGTAAATCATAAAGGCCTTCCCAATCAAATTTTCACGAGGGACAAAACCCCACCACCGGCTGTCCCTGCTCACTGGGCTATTATCTCCCAAAACAAAATAATGATCTGGTGGAACCTGGACCGGAATTCCTTCCAAGCCATATTGCCCTTCCGTGCCCGAAGGCCTTTTCATGACCTCTGTATTGGTATAATAAATTTCTTTAAAAATTTCAGGTTCAGTTAAGACCTTCCCATTAACATAAATCTTTCCCGCTTCAATTTTAATGGTATCCCCAGGAAGGCCTACCAAGCGCTTGATATAATCTTTTTTATAGTCCAACCCTGAAATATTCACCGTCTTAAAAACAACGATATCCCCCCGCTCAGGCTCATTCATGGAATAAACAAATTTATTAACCAGAACTCGATCGCCTTTTTTAGGGTCTCCATGAAGGGTGGGCTCCATAGACCCTGTTGGAATTTTAAAGGCTTGCACAATAAAGGTTCTGGCAATCATCGCAATCACAAAAGCGATTAATATGGATTCTGTCCATTCTCGAATACTTGATTTTCTTTTCACTTTCAAACACCTCTTTTAATTTTTAAAACCAAAGTCAGAGACTACAGACTACAGACTAGAGACCATAGACTAGAGACCTTAATAAGTTACCTTATTTGTCCGTGGTCCGTGGTCCCGTGGTCCCGTGGTCTGTGGTCCGTGGTCCGTGGTCCGTGGTCTGTGGTCCGCCTTTCTCAGTCCGCTCTCAAAACATCTAAAAATGCCTTTTGAGGAATTTGGACCTTTCCAAACATCTTCATCTTCTTCTTTCCCTCTTTTTGCTTCTCCCAAAGTTTTCTCTTACGCGTAATATCACCTCCATAACACTTCGCAGTAACATCTTTTTTAAGAGCGCTCACCGTTTCTCTGGCAACAACACGTCCATTGACAGCCGTTTGAATCACAATTTGAATTAACTGCTTTGGAATCACCTCTTTTAACTTCTTAGCCAACTGACGGCACTTGGCCTCAGCCTTGCTTTCATGGACAATCACTGAAAAAGCATCAATGATATCCCCATTGATCATCACATCTACTTTGACCAGGTCTGCAACTTGATAGCCTTTGTGTTCATAATCTAAAGAGGCATATCCTTTAGTAATTGATTTTAAGCGATCGTAAAACTCAGTCAAAATTTCATTCAAAGGAATCTCAAACGTCATCATCACACGCGTTTGGTCCAGTGACTCGGTTTTAACACAAGTTCCCCGGTAGTCTACACCCAACTGCATCACGGCTCCAATAAATTCAACCGGGGTGATGATGGTTGCTTCAATCAGAGGCTCTTCAATCCATTCAATCTCATTTAAAGAAGGAAACTTCACAGGATTATCCATGAGAAGCTCCTCTCCATTCACTTTAAGAACTTTGTAGATAACGCTGGGTGAGGTTGCGATGATGTGAACGTCGAACTCTCGCTCGAGGCGCTGCTGAACGACCTCCATGTGAAGAAGCCCTAAAAAACCGCATCGAAATCCAAATCCAAGCGCCGCAGAATCCTCCGGTTCAAAATTAAATGAGGCATCGTTCAGTTTTAATTTATGGATTCCATTTTTTAAAAGATCATAATCCTCCACGGAAACAGGATAAAGCCCGCAAAAAACCATCGGAGAGATGCGCTTAAAGCCCGGCAATAACTCTACAGCAGGATCTTTTTGTGCCGTAAGGGTATCTCCCACTCGAATATCTTGAGCTGATTTGATATTAGCCGCAATATAACCTACATCGCCTGCTTGAAGAATATCAGTTGGGGTTAATTTCATTCTAAAATGACCCAACTCAATAATTTCAAACACCTGCCCTGTCGCCATCATGAGTATTTTCATCCCTGGGCGGATCGATCCCTCAAAAACACGTACATAAACAATGACCCCTTTATAGGAATCAAAGAAAGAATCAAAAATAAGAGCCCTGAGCCTTGTTCCCGATCCTAACTTTGGGGCAGGGACACGTTCAACAACGGCTTCTAAAAGCCCTTCGACGCCTTCCCCTGTCTTTGCACTCACTTTAAAAATGTCTTCCGGAAAAACACCCAGAATAGAATCAAGCTGGCCAAATACTTTTGGAAGATCTGCATTAGGAAGATCGATTTTATTGATGGCAGGAATAATTTCTAAGCCCTGCTCAAGAGCCAAATGAATATTAGAAACTGTTTGGGCTTCAACCCCTTGAGCAGCATCGACCAGTAAAATAACACCCTCACAGGCAGAAAGACTTCTTGAAACTTCGTAGGAAAAATCAACATGCCCTGGGGTATCAATTAAATTTAAGATATATTCATTCCCATCCTTTGAACGATAATTCATTTTGACGGGATGGGCCTTAATGGTAATGCCTCTTTCCCGTTCCAAATCCATTGCATCCAAAATTTGATCACGGAACTCCCGAGCTGTAATCGTTTTTGTGAATTCTAACAAACGATCAGCCAAAGTTGATTTTCCATGATCAATATGAGCAATGATACAAAAATTACGAATGTATTTAGGATCAACCATTTCTACATTTATTTTCTTTTAACTTTTTTATTTCTTTTAAACTTTTAACTTTGAACTTTGAACTTTTGTAAGCTAACTCTCTCAATTCCTTCACAGCCACACCCGCATCGCTTGCCTCATAAATCGCGGATCCAGCCACCAAAACATTGGCCCCTGACTGAACCACCTCAGCCACCGTCTTTGAACTAATTCCTCCGTCTACTTCAATATCGACGGATAGATTCTCACGATCCATCCATTGCCTTGCTTGAGATACTTTGGACAAAACCCCTGACATAAATTTTTGCCCTCCAAATCCGGGCTCCACAGTCATTAAAAGCAAAAGATCTATTCTTTTTAAGAATGGAACAACTTTTTCAAACGGGGTTCCAGGCTTAAGCGCAATTCCACAATCAATCCCCCTTCTCTTAATCTTCTCAATCACCGAATCCACATCCTGATTGATTTCCAAGTGAAAGGTCAGATTGGTTGCCCCTGCATCAATAAATTCATCCGCGTATTTAAGAGGATCAGAAATCATCAAATGAACATCCAGGGGAAGGCTTGTACTTTTTTTAATCGCATGTACCGCCTGGGGTCCAATTGTTAAATTCGGCACAAAATGCCCGTCCATGATGTCCACATGAAGGATATCGGCAAGAGCCTCTTCGGCTTTGTGGGCCTCTCTTTCCAAATTTCCGAAGTCGCCTGCTAAAATGGAAGGCGCAATTTTAATCGTTCTTTTCATTGAAAATATCTCTAGTTCAACCGAAATAAATTTGCGATCTCTTTTTCTTTTACCATGGGACCTACTACTGAAAGATTCAAACGTTCATTGGTAAAAACAGTGTGAGCCACTCGCTCGACATCTTCAGCCGTCACAGCTCTCATTCTTCGAAGGAGTTCATCAAGCGAAAGAATTTGCCCTGAACAGAGTTCGCTTTCACCCATATAAACCATTTGATTTGAAGTCTTTTCCATTCCTAAAGCCGTTTGTCCAATGCAATATTCCTTCACCATATTCAATTCATCTTTGGAAAGAAGTTTTTTCTTAAATTTTTCAAGCTCGCGAAGCGTTCCTTCTAAGGCCTGATTCAAACGCCCCTTCGTCACCCCTGCCGAAATCACAAGAGAGCCTGTATCTGAAAATCTTTCAATGGTGGAACTAATGTCATAACTTAAACCCAACTTTTCTCGAATCACTTGAAAAAGCCGCGAGCTCATATTCTCTCCTAAAGCCGCATTCAGAACTCTTAAGGCAAAACGGTCTGGATGATTGCGATGAAAAGCACGAATCCCGATACAGAAATGGGTCTGCTCTGTTTTCTTAGAATGAACCTGATATTGTGGCTTAACCTGATGCTCCACGACTGGAAGGAATTTTAAAGCTCCCTCTTTCTCATCCAAAAAGTTAAATCTTTGACTTGCCTCTTTTAAAACATGATCGACATCCATCCTTCCCGCAATCGAAATGACAATATTGCGAGCGGTATAATTCTCATTTTTAAATTTGAGAAAATCGGAACGTTTTAAACCCCGAATCGTTTTTTCAGATCCAATCAACATTCTTCCCAAAGGATGTTTCGGCCACATCACACGCCCTAAAAGTTCGAAAACATAATGGGCGGGAACATCCAAATTCATCCGTAATTCTTCCAGAATCACACCCCGTTCTTTTTCAATATCCTGAGGACGGAACGCAGCATTTTCAACCATGTCCGCTAAAACCTCAAAGGCCTGTCCAAAATGCTCATTCATCACCTTGGCATAAAAACAGGTTGTTTCTTCAGTGGTAAAGGCATTCATGCTCCCTCCAACCCCTTCAATCGCCTGAGAAATCTGAACGGCCGTTCTTGTTTTTGTGCCCTTAAAAAGCATGTGTTCCAAAAAATGAGAAACGCCACATAATGCATCCGTTTCGTAACGTCCGCCAACCCCAATCCAAACACCCATGGTTACGCTGCGTGTCTCACGCATAGGACACAAAACCAGACGTACCCCATTTTTGAGCTTTTCCAGGATATACTTCATGATTTAAACCTTTCTCTTTCTAAATAGCTTTGAAGAATAATTTGGGCCGCCACCTGATCGATTTTTCCTTTTCTTTTCTTTCGAGAAAGATCTCCTTCTAAAAGGGTTCTTTCAGCGGCCACTGTTGTCCACCGTTCATCAATCACTTCAACCGGAAGATGGGTTTTCTCCATCAAATCATCTCTAAATTTTAAAACCTCATCTGCTTCCTTGCCATGCCTGCCATTCATATGAAGAGGAAGTCCCAAAAGAATCATTTGAACCTTTCTTTCATTCACAATTTTTTGAATGGCTTCAAGATCCCATGCGAGATCCTGACGCTCCAGCGTTGGAAGCCCTGTAGCAATCATCCCTAAAGGATCGCTTACCGCAATCCCTATTCTTTTACTTCCTACATCTAATGCTAAAATAATCATCCCACCACCTGTCCATGGCCCAGAGGGCCAATCCTTTTTAAGTTCGCTATCAAATTATTTTCCACATCCTCTAATGTTCCTCCCCCATAGAATCCTCCTCAGAGGATAGACAGGTGGTGGGATCATAGATATTTGTGATACTCTTGACGAGCCTTCATTTGGTCCACAAGCATTTTCACATCTTGAGCACGTGATTTATCAATAATTAAAACTGCATCTTGAGTTTGAACCACAATCAAATTTTTCACTCCAACCATTCCCGTAATTCCATGGCGGCTGATGACAATAGAGTTTTTGTAATCGACTCCCACACAATCGCCTAAAACCACATTTCCGCCTGAATCCTTTTTAAAATGCCTTTCCAGGCTTGACCAGGACCCCACATCATCCCATCCAAAATCCCCTAACGCTACAAAAATATTTTTAGCCTTTTCCATGATTCCATAATCAATTGAAATTTTGGGAACTCGGCTATACATTTCACGAATCGCTTTTTCCTGACGCGGTGTTCCTAAAGAAGATTGGACCCGCTTAAGCTCTTGATCAATTTCCGGAAGATGGGTTTTAAACGCATCTAAAATGGTTTTAACCTTCCAAATAAACATCCCGCTATTCCATAAATAATGGCCATCTTTTAAATAAGCTCGGGCATGCCTTTGATCCGGTTTTTCAACAAAACGCCTGACCTGAAAAAACTTCGTTACACCTTTCGAAGAAAACACCTTTTCAAAATGGATATAGCCATATCCTGTTTCGGGTTCAGTCGGTTTCATTCCAATGGTAACTAACCCTTCCGTTTTTAGCGCAACTTCGGCAGAATCTTTCAAAATCTCAAGAAATCGCTTCTGATCCGGAATCACATGATCCGAGGGAAGAACCACCATCACAGCCTCTGGATTAATTTTATCTAACAATGAAGCCGCAAGACCAATACATGGCGCCGTATTCTTTCCAATCGGTTCAAGAATAATCTGACTTTGATTTAATTTGGGAAGCTGCGATTGGATCAAATTCCTTTGCGTTTTATTAGAAACAATAAAAACTTTTTTACTGGAAATAAGCGGTGTCAATCGATTCACCGTTTCCTGAATCATGGTATGATTCCCCAGCATATTCAAGAATTGCTTCGGAAAACTCTGCCGACTCATCGGCCAAAACCTTTCCCCCACCCCCCCAGCCATAATGACTGCGTAGAGACTAATTGAACTTCGGATTGCGGATTGCGGATTGCGGATTTTAATCACGTATTATTTCTCCAAATTCTTTACGTACAATTTAAAAAACCTATAACACCTCTTTTAAGTACTCTACCTCAGCCGAAGCGCTCCATTTCTTAAAATGGATTAATCTCCCTTCAGCACGAATCGTCTCTTCGATGGTTTCATTGAACACCATTCCAAAGGGTGCCTTGGGATAGGCCTTCAAAAAGACGATCATTCCACGAGGCAGATCCGGCTTTTGAAGTTTTGATTTTACCTCAATCGGCACTGGAATACGATTTTTTAAAAGAATAAAATCTACTTCGTCCCCACCCTTCGTTCTCCAAAATCGAATTTCCATATTGGGTTTTAATTGTGATACGAGGTGGTTGAGCACAACACTCTCATAGAGTACACCTTTATCTTCACGATCTTGAACCGAGCGAAAATCTTTGAGAAGCGCATTTCTTAATCCAAGATCAAAGAAGTAATACTTCTTTGATTTTTTTAATTCATTGGCAAGGTTTGCCGAGTAACTGGAAATAGGATAAAGCACGTAAGTTTGGGACATGATTTCTAAATGTCGTACAATAGTGGGTTCGCTCAAATGGATATTCCTTGCAAGATTGGAGGCCATGACAACCGAGCCCTGACTTTGCGCAAGCTCATAAAGAAGGGTGTTAAAAGAACGAATATTTTCTTCCTGAATGAGGCCTTTAATATCCTTGGTAATATAAGTGCTTAAAATATTATCTAATATGCTGATTCTTTGAACAGGATCTCGATGATGTATGAGTCGAGGCAATCCACCCCATTGTAAATACTCTCTTTCCTTAAATCCAGGGACCTGTCGCCACTCAAGAAGTGAAAGAGGGAAAATCATTGTTTTAATAAATCGACCCGCAAGACTTTCCTTAAGATGTTTGTGAATTTCCAATGAAGAAGAGCCCGACGCAAATATTTTAATTCCACCCCTTGCCGTGGACCCTTTTCTTAAATCATAGATAGCTTTAAATATCTTTGACGCATTCTTAAGGTAATGAAATTCATCAATAAAAATAATCGCGTTTGAAGACGTAAGTTTATCTATCACTTCTTGATCATTACCTGAAAGATGAAGCAGGTCTCGTGGTTGTTCTAAATCATAAAACGCAGTGTCATACCCCTCTTCTTTTGCTTTTATTTCAATAAGTTTGAGAAGAGTAGATTTTCCAACTTGGCGTGCTCCGAGAAGAATAGAAATCCTCGGATCCGTTATTTCTTTATATAACTCATTGAAAGAGAGTCGGTTAATTTCCATAAAACTATTCTAATATGGTGGTTTAGAATAGTCAATCAATGATTTGTCCGATCGAAACCCTTGATTAATCTTACAATTTGTAATTTTACTCATGGATAGCCCCCACAAGCGTTTTTACAAATTTTTTTACCTCTTTAACTAGATTTGGACTTGAAACATTCTCTTCAATCTTTTTCACAATGGCACTTCCGACCACAACAGCATCTGCATGTTGGGCTAAGGCTTTTACTTGCTCAGGACCAGAAATCCCAAATCCTACGGCCACGGGAAGAGAAGAAATTTTTCTGATGCGCCCAACTAATTGTGGAACTTCTTGAGAAATTTCAGATTGCATTCCCGTTACACCTGTTCTTGAAACACAGTAAATAAAACCTTTGGCAAATGAGCTAATTTTTTTAATTCTTTCATCCGAACTGGTTGGAGCTACAAGAAAAACTGTGTCAATCGCTCGATTTGACATCATTTGACAATATTCACTCGCCTCTTCTGGAGGAAGATCGAGCACCAAAATCCCATCGACTCCTGCATTGGACGCGTCTCGGGCAAATCCATTTAATCCATATTTCAAAATGGGATTAAGATAGGTAAAGAAAACAATCGGAATTTCAGATTTTTTTCGAATACGGCTGACCAAATCCAAAACTTTATGAACCGTTGTTCCCGCTTTGAGAGACCTTTGAGCCGCCAATTGATTCACCACTCCATCAGCCAAAGGATCCGAAAATGGAATTCCAAGCTCCACCCCATCTACCCCTAAATCATCAAAGGCATAAACCAAATCCTCCGTCACTCGCATCCCAGGATCCCCTGCAGTGATGTAGGTAATAAGGCCCTTCTTGCCTTCTTTACTAAGATTAAAAAATTTGTTTTCAATGCGCTTCATCTCATCCTCCAGAAAATAAATATCAATCTCAATCTTGTAGCCGCCCGATTTATCGGGCAAGCTTTATCGGGCAATTCACGCACTGCCCCATAAATGGGGCGACTACAATGGCTTGCTCCATACATGAAACTCCGTTAAGCGTAGCCGCCCGATTTATCGGGCAAGCTTTATCGGGCAATTCACGCACTGCCCCATAAATGGGGCGACTACAATGGCTGCATGGGGCGACTACAATGGCTGCATGGGGCGACTACATTAGCTTAATGGCGCGACTACGATTACTTGCCAAATCAGTGTAGCCGCGCGAGTTATCGGGCAGCCCTTCGTAAATCTCCTCCCATTTTATCTTTTCAGCTTGAGGATTATTTTGAATGTACTCACGTATCTTGAGTAAGGCCTGCTCATTTCTGATCACGTGTTCATAATAATTGGGTTGCCATAAGGGCGCTTTAAACTCATGGGTAGTCCGTGCCTTAAACCTTCGCACAACTTCCCCTAGTATCAAGTGACACTCATTCAAAACGAGAATCATGTGAACGTGATCATCCATGACGGTGAAATAATCAATAGAAACACCTGAAATCTCATTCAATTGCCCGATAAATTGGGCGACTACATCACGATTTATGCCCATAAGCAAGGGCTGGCGATAGTGGGTTACGATGGTGATAAAGTAAAAACCATTCGAAGCGTAATCATATCCATACAAACGAGGCTTCTTAATACTCATGATCTGCGCTCTCTATCTTGTTCACTACCCTGCCCCATAAATGGGGCGACTACAATAGCTTGCTCCATAAATGAAACTCCGTTAAGCGTAGCCGCCCGATTTATCGGGCAAGCTTTATCGGGCAATTCACGCACTGCCCCATAAATGGGGCGACTACGATACCTCAATGGGGCAACTACTAACGAAACGTCTCATTCAAAACTGCATCCCCGTCAATTATCGTACCAGTGATACGACAATTATCAATTTCATCTTTGCATTGTCATTTTGCATTTTAATTTGTCATTTTGGTCTTTGATTTTTGATATTTAATTTTGAAACCACCTCCACATCCTTATCTCCCCTTCCAGAGAGATTCACAATAATCACCTTTCCTTTACTCTGAGAAGGAGACATTTTAAAAAGATAAGCGACCGCATGCGCAGATTCTAAAGCAGGAATAATTCCTTCTAGTTTGGCCAAAGTTGAAAAAGCAGCCAAGGCCTCGTCATCTTTGATATAGGTGTATTTTACACGTCCATTTTCCATCAGAAAGCTATGCTCTGGACCTACTCCCGCATAATCAAGCCCCGCCGAAATTGAATGTGTGGTTCTAATCTGGCCATCTTCATCCTGAAGAACGTAGCTTCTCGAACCCTGAAATACGCCAACGGAGCCGCCCGCAAAACGGGCAGCATGCTGGGTCCCATCAATTCCCAATCCCCCTGCTTCTACCCCAACCATTTGAACTGACCGATCGTCTAAAAATTCATAAAAAAGCCCAATCGAATTGGACCCTCCCCCTACACAAGCAATGAGAAAATCGGGTAAACGCTTGGCTTGGGTTAAAATCTGTTGACGGGCTTCTCGTCCAATCACACTTTGAAAATCCCTCACAATTCGAGGAAAAGGATGAAGTCCCGCCACGGAACCTAAAATATAATGAGAAGTTCTAACATTGGTGACCCAATCCCGAATCGCTTCATTAATCGCATCTTTTAAAGTCTTAGAACCCGTGGTCACAGGAACGACCTGGGCCCCTAAAAGCCTCATTCGAAAAACATTTAAGGCCTGACGTTTCATGTCCTCTTCACCCATATAAACTGTGCATTCCAAACCAAATAAAGCGCAAACGGTTGCTGTCGCCACTCCATGCTGACCCGCCCCCGTCTCTGCAATCACCCTTTTTTTTCCCATTCTCTGTGTCACAAGAATTTGACCCATGGTGTTATTAATTTTATGGGCTCCCGTATGGCACAAGTCTTCCCTTTTTAAATAAATTTTTGCTTTAAGGACTTCTGAAAGTCTTTCGGCAAAATAAAGCGGTGTCGGTCTTCCCACATATTGTTTAAGATAAAAGGCCAATTCCTTCTGAAATTTTTTATCTTTTATCGATTCAAGATAAATGCGTTCCAAATCTTCAAGTGCCGTCATCAAAGTCTCTGGGGCAAATTTTCCCCCATAAGCACCGAAATGACCTTTTTGATCTGGATAATGACCTTTGTATTTTGTCTTCATCAGATTTTTACACCCCTAATTTTCTATTTCCTATTTACTGACTTTGCCCGTGTAATAAATTGTCTTACATATTGATGATTTTTCTTGCCAGGCTCTTTTTCCAAGCGGCTACAGGCATCCACTCCATAAGGGCTAACTTTTTGAATCGCTTCTTCCACATTTTCAGGGCCTAAGCCCCCTGAAATAATGATGGGTCTTGCTAAAATTTTATATTTTTCAGCCTCTGTCCAATCAAAAACCTCTCCCATTCCTCCGAAAGAGCCGCGATGAGGAGAATCTAAAAGAACCCCACAAATTTCTCTATAAGCTTTTAAAGCCTCTACTGAAAATCCTACACTGACAGCCTTAATCACAGGCATATCAAATTGACAGCCTTCAGGTTTTTCATTCCCATGAAATTGTAATACCGAAATTCGTGTTTCCTTAATGATCTCCTCAACCCTATTTCGCTCAGCATTTACAAAAATACCAACACTGGCGATAAAAGGAGGCAGTGTCTGAATAATACGACCTGCTGTTCCTGGCTCAATATAGCGAGGACTCTTTGGATAAAAATTAAAGCCCAGCGCGTCAGCCCCCGCCTCGACAGCCACCAGGGCATCTTCTAAATTAGTAATACCGCATATTTTGACTTTGACCATCATGACCTCAGCTAAACGATGGAAGGAAAGGCGCTTGAGGCCAAAGGCTCGAGGCTCGAGGTAAATGCACTTTGTGTTTTTGCCTCGAGCTTCGAGCTTGTTTTTTCCTTCCACCTTCTTTCCGTTTTCTACTTACTATTTACTTCTTACTACTTACTGTACTCTTCTCTCATCAATTCTCGCATTTTCATAGCAATATCCGGTGCCGTCATAAAAGCCTCTCCAACCAAAATAGCATCAACCGGAAGCTGAGCGACACGATTCACATCCTCTCTCGTTAAAATCCCGCTCTCAACGACTGTGGTTACTCCTGAAATCAAGTCCTGACATAACACTTCACAAGTCTTCAAATCAACTTGAAAGGTCTTTAAGTCCCGATTATTGATCCCGATCAAGTCAGCACCGCATTCAAGGGCTAGTTTAAGCTCATCTTTCTCATGAACCTCGATCAAAGCTGAAAGTCCAATCTCACGAACCTTAGCAAGAAAAGAAATAATTTCTTTCTTTTCTAAGGCTGCAACAATCAATAACACCGCACTTGCGCCATGGGCCTTTGCCTCATAAATCTGATACTCATCAACAATAAAATCTTTTCTCAAAAGAGGTAAAGAGATATTTTGAGAAATGATTTCTAAATTTTCAAGACTCCCTTGAAAAAATTTTTCATCGGTTAAAACTGAAAGAGCACTCGCCCCCTTTTTCTCGTAAATTTTGGCAATCATGATAGGATCAAAATCCCTTCGCAATAATCCCTTCGAGGGTGAAGCCTTTTTGACTTCAGCAATAAGCCTGAGAGCCTTCCCTGGAGGCCGCTGAATAGCCTTCTTAAATGAAGAAACTTTAGAAAAATTTTTCAAAGAAATCAGCGATATTATTTTTTCGAGCGGAAATATCTTTTTGGCGTTTTCAACCTTTCTTTTTTTATATTGAATAATTTCTTCTAAAAAAGTGCCGGCCATCGTTCCTCTAATGTGTCAATTCAATCAACTGATTTAATTTCTCCATGGCCTTACCAGAATCAATGGCCTCTTGAGATTTTTGAAGCGCTTCTTCTAAACTCAAGGCTCTTCGTCCGGCCAAAACTGCAAATGCAGCATTTAAAATTACAATATCCCGCTGGGGGCCTTTTTTGCCATCCAAGATATTGCGTGTAATTCCTATATTCTTATCCAAATCTCCCCCTCGAAGATCAGCCGAATTTGAGCGTTGAAAGCCCAAAGATTCTGGATTAAAAAAATATGAATCCATTTGCCCATCTTTTAGGTGAGAGATCCACGTCGGCCCTGTTGTTGTCACTTCATCCAGTCCATCTTCCCCATGAACGACAAAGGCCTCCAAACTCCCTAATTTCATCAAAACTTGTGCCAAAGGCCGAACCCACTCTTTTTTGAAAACGCCCAGCACTTGAGCTTTCGCTCCCACTGGATTGGTTAAAGGCCCCAAAAGATTAAAGACCGAGCGAACCCCTATTTCCTTACGTGGCAAAGAAACCTGTATCATAGAGGGATGAAAAAGAGGAGCAAATAAAAAACAGATTCCAATTTTTTCTAGCGCCTCCTTCATCCGAGAAAAATCAGCATCAATTCTGACCCCTAACCCCTTCAAAAGATCGGCACTCCCGCACTGGCTCGAGATGGCCGCATTTCCATGTTTAGCAATGGGCACCCCTACCCCCGCAGCCACAAAAGCAGCTGTCGTCGAAATATTAAATGTCTTACCCCCATCCCCACCCGTTCCACAAGTATCCACAACCCATGAATGGTGTGAATCCATTGGACGAACCTTCTGTCGCATCACCGTCGCAAAACCCGTAAGCTCGTCGACTGTTTCCCCTTTCATCCGAAAAGCTACAAGTAAAGCCGCAACTTGAACCGAGGTTAATTTCCCAGTCATGATCTCTTCCATCAGAAGTGCCGCCTCTTCTTGAGACAAATTTTCTTTTTGAATCACCCGCTCAAGAATCTCCTTAAAAATCATGTTTTGCCTTTTATTTTTCAGTTTTTCAACTTTGAACTTTACACTTTTAACTTTACACTTTTTTATTACACCCGCACCCACCTTTTTTCTCATGACACTCACCATCCGCAGAAAAAGCATTCGAAAGTTCAAAAACGCCATCCAATCCATCTTCGACAAAATCGACGACTAAACCCACAACATATTTTAAGGATTGGGGGTCAATAAACACCTGAAATTCATTGAAAGAAACGACCGTATCTCCTCGGTCAGGATCGTCGAGCCCAATCACATAGCGCCCCTGTTCCAGCAAAAAGCGGACTCCCTTTCCGGCGTCCCTTAAGAGATATTCCTTGATCTTTGCTGAGGCTCTTGAAGTAAAACTAATTCTGGACTGGGAGGGGGGCATACTTTTTTTCCCAAGCTTCAAATTCAGGTGAAAAATATTTTACCCGGGTCTTTTTATATTCGGTCGAACTGTATAGAGCTTGATATTCCATCAGCCCTGTTTCTTCCGATATCACTTTCAAAATTTTCTCGCACTCTTCCTCATTTTTCCCATGGACCATCGAAAAAAGTGGATAAGGCCAATCGGGATAAGTTGGCCGCCGATAACAGTGTGAAACAGCCTTAAAAGCAGCCATCTTAGCACCCATTTCATCTATTTTTTCTAAGGGCACCTTCCAAACCCCCATGGCATTGGCCATAAAACCGGCCCGACGATGATTGAGAATGGCGGCGAAACGTCTCATTTTTCCTCGTTCAACTAAATTTTTGATCCCCTTAAAAAGACGCTCTTCACTAAAGCCCAAATTTTGGGCTTTGATTTTAAAAGGCTCTAACGTAAGTTCCAGATCTTCCTGAAGCTCAAGAATGAGTCTGATATCTTCCTTTGAAAGGGGTTCTCGATTCACCTTTGCTTCATTATAAATTCCCTGTTCGCTTTTTGCTAAATTCACTTCAGAATTCATGTCCAGCGTAACCCCAATTTTATACAACTTCAGGGTGGGCATCACCCGAATAGACTCTACCTTTGAAAGATGACCGATTAAATCCACTGTCTTTTCAAGATCCATAGAGCTTTCGGGAGAAACAGCAATGGTAAACCAAAGATTAAATTCATGATTGCGGCGATAGTTATGAGTGACCCCCGGATGTTCATTAATCACTTCAGCCGTTTCTCGGATGCGATAAGACTCCGCCTTGGCCGCAACGAGGCTTGATTGATACCCCATGCTTCGCGTGTCAAAAATTGCATTAATCTGACGAATCATGTTAAGCTTCTTCATCTTCTGAATACTCATCAGAGCTTCATTTTCAGTTATATTAAGTGATTCTCCCAAAGCCTTAAAAGGGCGAATAACCAAAGGGAAATCTTCCTGAATCCGTGTTAAAATTTTTCGATCAACATTCGATAATTCTGTCATGAATCCTCATCTCTAAACTTTCATATTTTGTGAAGTGTTCATTTTACGTAAAGTTTGCAACTTATTCAATGCCTGTCTTGAGTCTAAAGAGTCTCTTGCCCGATTGACTGCTTCAGCTAAATTGTTGGTGATCTCAGATGCATAAATTAATAAGGCCCCATTGAGGATGCTTAAGTCCCTCAAAGCACCCTCCTTAGACTCTAAACACTTCACAACAAAATCTGCATTTTCTTGTGGAGTCAATCCTTCAAATACCGGTTCTTCAATCGCTTCAAATCCCAACTCCTTCGGCTGAATCATCATTGGAATAAATTCATTCCCGCGAAGTTCGACTATTTTGGTCACCCGATTCAAACGACAATCCGGAGTTCCTTCCATCCCTTGAACCACCAGTGCATGCTTTGCATTTAATTTTTCCAAAACATTAGGAATGGTTTGTAAATAGGGTCCATGATAGACGGAAATGACCTGATGAGGTGCATTCATGGGATTCCATAATTTCTCGATATGATTAAAAACCGTCCTCAGTCCGAGCTCCTCTCGAATTCTTTTTAATTGGGCCACACGAGGTGAAATTTCTTCAATCGAAAGAAATCCGACACCTATTTTTTCTAAAATTTCTTTCACACGAATCATCGGTTCATCAATAGAAACACCTAAAATCTTAAAAACATCCAGAACACTTACCCCATATTTAGGAGGGGTCTCGGATTGGCCATGAAGCAAAACTTGAGCCCCTGCCCCCGCAGCCACGAACGCAGCAACAGGCATCAGGTGAGGGAATTTAATTTTTCCATCATAAGCCACTCCGCAATCGACAAAATGCTTAAAATGGGTATGAATTTGATGACAAAAATTCCGGGTCACTTTGGTAAAAGCAGCCAATTCTTCGACCGTTTCACCCTGCATTCTCAAAGGGACCAAAAGTGCCCCTATCTGGGCATCCGTCGCTTCCCCTTCTAAAATGAGCTGAAAGGCTCGTTCAGCCTCTTCAGAAGTTAAGTTTCTGGAAAGCTTCGGCCCTGTTCCTACAGCTTTAATGTATTTACGAAATTCGAGATTCATCGCTTTACCTTATACTTCACGCCTTCTATTCCTTTAAAATCCGCGTCTTGAGTCCAAACAACGGCATGATACATCTGGGCTGTCGCAACAATAACGCTATCCGCAAGAGGAATTTTTGACTTAAGGCTGATCATCGCAGCATTTAAAGCAATGGGTGTGTCCAAAGCAACAACTTTTCCCTGCTGCATTAAAGAAACAGCTTGAAGAGCAGCATCTTCATTCCTCTGTTGAAGAACACGTTTAAATACTTCTAGAATAGTAATCGAGGGAACGATTAAATGATCGACATCCTCAAGAGAAGGTGCAAAGAAGTCAGCGTTGGTTCCATTGGCAAAATACTCTAGCCAACCACAAGAATCGACCACATTCATAAACGATCTCGATCACGAGAAACCGTTGTATCAATCCCTTTCAAAAAACCCCTCATGCGTTTCATATGCCTCAGAGGAATAAATTCGATTCTATTTTCAAACTGCAAAACCTGAATCTTCTCACCTGGATGAATATCCATGGCATCTCTCACAAAACGAGGAATAACCACTTGATATTTCGGCGATACTTTTACAGAAAACATAAGAACCTCCTATCGATAAGACTATGGTATTACGATATCAAGATCGATCAACAAAATCCATTAAAAAACAGATAAGTTCTTCTTGCACTCTCGTTCCCAACTCAGTAGAGTATGCCCATGCAAGAAGCCATAAAATCCAAAAAGAAAATTAAAGCGCTGGGTCTTATTTCGGGGGGCTTAGACAGCACGATCGCAGCTCAAATCCTTCAAAACCAAGGAATTGAGGTGGTGGGTGTTAATTTCAGCACTGGATTATGTGTTTCAGACCACAAGCGGGCTGTCCGAAACAAAAAAGATTCAGAGAAAAGCCTGCGTAACGAAGCCCTACGAGCCGCTTCGGACCTCAATTTCAAAGTTGATATTGTCGACATCTCAAAAAAATATTTTAATGATGTCGTTCTTAAGCCCAAATATGGATACGGGGCAGGCATGAATCCTTGTCTAGACTGCCGAATTTATATGCTCAAGAAAGCCAAGCGAATGATGAAAAAGGTCGGGGCCGATTTTGTTTTTACGGGCGAAGTCCTTGGCCAACGACCGATGTCACAGTATCATAGAGCCCTCAATATCATTTCAAAAGAAAGTGGTTTGGGAGACCAGCTCCTGCGTCCCCTTTCTGCTCAAAAACTCCCAGAAACTTTGCCCGAGAAAATGGGATGGGTCAACCGCGAAGCCCTTCCAGGAATTGAAGGCCGATCTCGTGTCGAACAGATTAAATTAGCCAATGAATTGGGGGTCACTGATTTTCCCCAACCGGCAGGAGGATGTTGTTATCTCCCCGATAAAATTTTTGCAGCCAAACTCCGCGATCTTCTAAAGCATCAAAAGAAGGTTAATAAAAATGATCTCGTTCTTCTTAAATTAGGCCGACATTTTAGAATTTCCTCTACTGTGAAACTCATTATCGGACGAGATGAATCAGAAAATAAATTTCTGGAAAGATTCAAGAGGGGAAATGGAATCATTCGTGTCATGAAGACACAAGGCCCCACAGCCATTGCACAAGGCAACTTTAATGAAAATGAAAAAATGATAATCGCACAAATGGTCGCTCGCTACGCAGATCCCACTCCATCCGGCTTAATCGAATTATCGCTTAAGAAAGGTAAAAAAGAAGAAACTCTAAACTCTCAGCCCCTCGAGATTCAGAAAATCGAAAAATACCGCGTCGCTCCGAAGTAGCCGCCCGATTCATCGGGCAAATTCATGCAAGGGGCATGGCCCCATAAATGGGGCGACTACCAAAAAAGATGATGGGAAGAACTTTCATCGCACACGATGATTTTGAAAGATCATTGAAATTATAATGGAATGACCTTGAAATCTGCCTGAATTAAACTTGACTAATCTGATTCATAAATGGTACATATTATATACCTTTTATGAATCAACTTAATAAGCTTAAAAATTTAGAAGGTCTTAGCTACTTCGACAAAAACACCCTGAGCCAATTCTTTGATCTCAAGGATAACAGCCTCTATACGAACATCAAGCGATGGCTCAAAGCGGGGAAACTTATCCAGATCAAAAGGGGGTTGTACGTCACACAAGATTACTTCAAATCTTTAAAAGATAAAGAAGGTTACGTTGAATTTCTTGCCAATCGAATCCATCAACCCTCCTATTTAAGTACAGAATATATTTTACAAAAACACAATATTCTCACAGAGGCCGTTTATGCCATAACTTCTATTAGCCTTAAATCTAAACGTATCTATCGAAACAAAATAACAACTTTTATCTATCAAAACATAAAGGATAATCTTTTTACAGGATACAACATCATCAAGCGCGGACCATTTGAAATTTTAGAAGCGACAAAGGCAAAGGCCTTATTTGATTATCTCTATCTTCAATTACTCAAAACAAAAGAGATTGATCAGGAACTGCTTCTTTCCTATCGTTTGAATCTGGAAGAGTTAAAATCAAAAGACCTTAGAGAATTTGCAAGATATTGCAAGCTTTCCAAGATGAAAAAATATTTGACTCTACCCAAATTATTGGAGAATATCCGTGATCATTAAAGAATTAGAAAAAATCGTTCGAGAAGAGCAGGAAAAGGGAATGCTAAATTCCTATATTCGAAATGTACTCAAAGAATACTTGCAAGTATATATTCTATACTTTATTTATACCTCTAAAGAGTACAGCAAAAAGATGATTTTTACGGGAGGAACGTGTCTTCGCCATTTTTTTGATTTGGCAAGACTATCCGAAGACATTGACTTCGACTATCTCCATGAGTTTGAAATTGATCAACTACGCAAGGACATTGAATCCTTTTTCATTCACAAGTACCAATATAGAGAGGTTCAATCTGCCTTAAAACAAAAAGGTCAGCAAGTTTTGATCAAGCTACCCGTTTTGAAAAAGTTAGGCCTCTCAAAAGAAGGAGAAAGTGAGTTTTTACACGTTAAGCTGGATATTTTAAAAAATCCGTCTCGAACTTATTCTCTGGAAACAACTTCAAAAAGCATTTACGGCTTTAACTACGCAGCGAAACATTACTCTCTTCCCGATCTCATGGCTGGAAAAATTCATGCCATTCTGACAAGAAGTCTTTTGAAAGGGAAAGAAAATAAAGCAACGGTTAAAGGGAGAGACTACTACGATCTGTTATGGTTTTTAAAAAAAGGGATCAAACCCTCTCTAAAAAGACTTTCTGAAATGCTCAATCAAAAAATCACAAAAGAAAGAGTGGAAAAAGAACTCGATGACAAGGTCCAATTATTTACATCCAAATACAAAGATGATTTTCTCTCCGACATGACACCCCTGATCTCGAATCCGGACTTTATTCCTCTCTACATCAAAAATTACGAAAGAGAATATTTAAGGTATAAGCAACAATCCTTTGAATAGTCCTATCCCTCCGCCTTCGCCTCTCTCATCATCAAAGTTTCTACCGCTTTGAGCGGAGCGAGCCCTTGATAAAGCACCTCATAAACTTTTTGGGCAATGGGCATTTCGACAGAATATTTTTGGGAAAGTTCTTTTACAGCGACTGAAGTTTTTACCCCTTCAGCCACCATTTCAGTCCCAGCAAGAATTTCAGAAAGAGGTTTTCCTTTTCCAAGAAGTTCTCCTACTTTTCGGTTTCGACCAAAAGGGCTAAAAGAGGTTGTGATTAAATCCCCCATACCGGCAAGGCCGTAAAATGTCTCTCTCTTCGCTCCCATGGCAACCCCCAATCGCATCATCTCTGCCAAGCCCCTCGTCAAAAGGGCAGATTTAGTATTATCGCCAAACCCTAGCCCATCACTGATCCCGGCCGCAATGGAAATAACATTTTTAAGCGCTCCACTGATTTCAACCCCTAAAAGATCAGAATTGGTGTAAATTCTAAATCGATCGGTCATCAAAAGCTGCTGAAACCCTTGAGCCGTTTCAGAATTTTCAGAAGCAACGGAAACACTGGTGGGAATCCCTCGAGCCACTTCTTCTGCATGACTGGGACCGGAAAGAACAGCAATCGATGATGGATTTAACTCTTCTTTTAAAACCTGGCTCATGGTTTTCAAGGAGCCGACTTCAATTCCCTTGGCTACACTCATAATAAGCATTTTTTGAGAATAAAATTTTTTAACTCTTTGAGCCACCTCTCTCATAAATGGGCTAGGGGTCGCCATGACAACCCAGGAAACCTGATCCAAGGCTTCGTCTAAATGGGCTGTATGTTTTAAACTTGAAGGGAGAGGAACCCCTGGAAGAAATTTTACATTCTCATTTTTTTCTTTGAGAAATTGAACATAATCAGAAAAGGCACCCCAGAGGGAAACTGAATAACCCTTCTTAACAAGAAGAATAGCCAAAGTCGTTCCCCAACCTCCATTGCCAATGACTGCTACTTTATCCTTTACCATATGAATTTTCTTTAAGTCCTTTAACTTAACCACATGAAATTTCTGGTTTTTAAATCAAACATTAAAAATCAAAAACCAAAATGACATATTAAAATTCAAAAAATTCTTCCACCCGATGACATGTGAAGATTTTGAATTTTGATTTGTCATTTTGATATTTAATTTTTGATTTTTGATATTTCTATTCTTGATTTTCCTATCTTAGGCTCCGTCCCTGCCATCAATCTCCTGATATTGCCTTGATGCTTCCAAATCGAAATCCAGGACAAAAAAAGACCGCCAATAACCCATTCTATGGGTTTGCCAAAAAGAAAAAGTAAGAGCGGCAAGGCCATGGAAGCAATGATCGAAGCAATCGATACAGTGCGAGTGAGAAAAAGAACGACTCCCCAAATCACTAAAAGACAAAGCGTGGCTTGAGGAGCCAGCCCTAAAAAAACACCTAAACTCGTTGCAACACCTTTGCCTCCTTTAAATTTCAAGAAACAAGTCCAGTTGTGACCGAAAATGGAGGCGATTCCAGAGCTCAGTTGGAGTAACGACTGATGAATTAATCCAGAACCCCAAAAAGGAGCAATGATTAAAACAGAAATCAGACCTTTTCCGATATCAATAAGAAGTGTCAAAATCCCCAGCTTCTTGCCCAACACTCGCATCACATTGGTAGCCCCCATATTTCCACTCCCATGTTGACGAATGTCCACTCCCTTCAAAATTTTCCCAAGAAGATAACCCGTAGGAATAGAGCCCACTAAATAACTCGTCAAAAGCGCCCCTGTCCATTTTAGAAAATCTATCATTTAGAAACTCCATTCTTAAGAAAGCGAATTGATAATTAATAATTGAAAATTGATAATTTAGGAATAGGCATATGCACTTGATTCCCCTCGATGCAAACACCATGGCAAAATTTGTAGTCGCCCCATTTATGGGGCCGTGCCCCTTGCATGAATCTGCCCGATGAATCGGGCGACTACAAAAACTTAACTAGGGGAATCAGGTGCATATGCCAATTTAGGAATTTATTTGTTTTACCTTCATTCTCAATTATCAATTGTTAATTTTGTCAATTAAGTTTCAATACTCACTCGTTCAATCTGCCCATTCTCAGTCGCAAAAAAACATTCAGATCCGTTAGAAATAAAGAGGAGACTTCCGTCTTCATCTGTACGATGAACTTCGGTGTTCAATTCTTTGTATCGTTTTAGCACGATCGGCGAAGGATGACCATAAGAATTCGCATGGCCGACCGAAATGCCTACCATAGACGGATGAACAAGCCTTAAAAAGGGCGAGGTGCTCGATGTTTTAGAGCCATGATGGGGAGATTTTAAGTAATTACAAGAAAGACCCGCCCCATAATGAAGACAAAGGTTTCTTTCTGCCGGGCCTTCAATATCTCCGGTAAGAAGTATTTTAAATTTCCCAAAACAAACCCGAAGAACGAGAGAGTCATTGTTTCCATCAAGCCCCTCCCCTTTTTCTGGAGATAAAACCTGAGCCGATACATGATCTCCTAAATTAATTTCATCTCCCTCCCCTAAAGTTTCTAATGGAATTTGATGTTTCTTTAATCGATAAAGAAGCTCCCGATAGGTTTGTGTTAATTGAACCCTTCCATTGTGAAAAACCTTAGATACAGGAATATGTTCAACAAGACTTAAAATCCCTCCTAAATGGTCCCAATCATGATGAGTCAAAATAATTCGATCAATTTTCTCTAATCCCAATCCTTTTAAAAGAGGCAAAATAACCTTGATCCCAGCATCCCAATTAATAGAACCTGTCTTCAAAACTGGCCCCGCATCGACAAGGGTTACTTGGCGATCAGGAGAAATCATCAGCAATCCATCTCCCTGACCGACATTGAGCTGAATCACTAAAAATCGAGAAGAGGCCCCTTTTAAAGGGGCATGCTGAAGATGAAGAGCTCTTAAAGAAAGAGCACTTCCCCACAGAAGAAGGCAAGAAAAACTCAAAATAAAAATAGACTTACGATTGAATTTCATTCTTTTAAAAGCTGGTTATTTTCCATCATTTTTATCTCCACTTTCAACCTCTGGCACCGGAACTGAATCAAATCTGACCCAATCTTTAAGCTTTTCCAAGCTCTTTTGACCTAATCCCTTCACCTTCTTTAAATCTTCCAAGTTCAAAAAAGCCCCCATCGCTTCCCGAACCTCAATGATACGTTTTGCGGTGGCTGGGCCAACACGAGGAAGGCCAATAAGATCTTCAAGCGATGCATGGTTTACATCCACTTTTAGGAACTCGGTAATCTCTTTTTTTGCACGTCCTGCGAGAATTTTTAACTTTGAATCCATTTTAAAAACTTTTGGATCAAAAGGGGCAAAAGATATTTTCTCAAGAGTTTTCTTAATCCACTCGACTTGAGCCGTCGAATCACGATGTGCAATAAAAATTTCTGAAGACAATTGAACTAGACCTAAAACATTCAAAACAAGAAGGGCAAGAACAAAAGATTTTTTTAAAAGACTTTTCATATTAGTTTTTAACTTGGATACCCCGAAGTATATCGATCATTCGGAGCACCTCGAACCTCACCTTTGATATGAGTGGGTTCAGGGTTTTGGTTTATTTTCTTCATTTCTTCGACAGCCTTATCATGCCATTCTTTAAAATCTTTCAACTCATCATCCAAAGCCTTCTGAGTATCCTCTAACTTTTTTAAACCATCTTCATATTTGTGCGAAAGATCTTCTAACTGATGCATCACGTCCTCTTCATGACGTCTCATGTCATCAATCTGTTGAACTAATCCCTGATAATCTAAGACAATATCATCGGACTGATTAGGCCGATTTAAACCCGGACGACCTCTTTCAATGGGTTTTCGCTCCTGAGCTTGCTGGGGTTGTTCTACATTTTCTTGACTGTTCATATCTTCAGATTCATCTCCCCACGCAAAACTTCCCATAACAAACACTAAAACCATCATCCATAGCTTAATCATTTTCATCGTATGCTCTCCTTTTTCATCAGTTTTCAATTTTCAATACTATTTTATTCAACAAACTCCTCAATTTTGATTTTTGATATTTGATTTTTGATTTTTTTGAATAGATTCCCTTCTAAAAACTGTTTCAAATATTTTGCTGTATAAGAAATCTTAGCCTGTTGAATGATCTCTTGAGGCGAACCTTCTGCAACAACAAAACCTCCCCGCTCACCCCCTTCTGGACCCAAATCAATAATCATGTCCACCTGACGAATCACATCCAGATTATGCTCAATTAAAACGACCGTATTTCCTAAATCAACTAATTTTTGCAAAATTTTCATTAATCTTTCAATATCTGCAAAATGAAGTCCTGTGGTCGGTTCATCTAAAACATAAAGTGTTTTTCCTCGATTTCTTTTAATCAGTTCATAGGCCAGCTTAATTCTCTGGGCCTCTCCCCCGGATAAGGTGGGACTGGGTTGCCCAAGTTCAATATAACCCAAACCCAGTTCATTTAATAGTTTCAACGGTTTATAAATTTTAGGAATGGATTCAAAAAATTGAACTGCTTCCTCGACTGTCATCGCAAGAACTTCAGCAATATTCTTACCTTTAAATAAAACCTCCAATGTTTCCTGATTAAAACGAGCTCCATGACAATCATCACAACTCACATAAACTTCGGGCAAAAAATTCATCTCAATTTTAAGTCGCCCCTGTCCCTTACATTTTTCACATCTTCCTCCTTCCAAATTGAAGGTGAATCGTTTTGCCGAATATCCGCGGACCTTGGCCTCTGGCATTCTTTCATAAAGCTCTCTAATCTCCGGATAGAATCCGGCATAAGTTGCGGGAATCGATCGAGGTGTTTTGCCAATAGGCGTTTGATCCACCTCAATCACACGCTCAATCCCTTCGTGCCCCAAAATTTCTTCATATTTCCCTATAGGAGTAGCATCTTCATATTTAATTTTTCTCAAAGCCCGATAGAGAATATCTCGGACAAGCGTACTCTTTCCGGACCCTGAAACTCCTGTCACACAAACGAGTCGCCCTAAAGGAATTTTAACATTTACATTCTTTAAATTGTGTTCCCGAGCCCCATGAATTTCCAAAAATGAAGCCCCTTTGATTGAGCGAGACTGAAAGGGTTTGGGTTGAGAAAGCTCATTAAGAAAATGCCCTGTTAGCGATTCAGAAGTTTCCATGATCTTCATGGGATCTCCCTGGGCAATAACCCGTCCTCCATTTTTACCAGCGCCCGGCCCAAGATCAATCACATGATCCGCCTCTAAAATAGTCTGTTCATCATGTTCTACCACAATGACACTATTGCCACGACATCTTAAATCATGCAAAGTCTCTAAAAGTCTTTGGTGATCTCTCACATGAAGCCCAATGGTCGGTTCATCTAAAATATAGCAAACACCCTGTAAATCTGATCCTAACTGGGCTGCCAAGCGAACCCGCTGAGATTCTCCTCCTGATAGACTCTGAACTCCACGATCCAGACTCAAGTAATCTAGCCCGACATGATTTAAAAATTCAAGCCTTCGGACTAATTCCTTCATCATGTTTTTTGCAATTTGCGTTTGTCGCTCGTTCAACTTTATTTTTCTAAAATAAATCAAGGCATTCTGACAAGACATCGATGTCATCTGTGCAATCGATTTCCCATTTACATAAACAGCCAGAGAAGAAGGTTTTAAACGTGCCCCTTTACAATCAGGACAAATTTTCCCTTCCGAATCTTCTTTTTCATCCTCTAACGATTCTTCTTCCCCTTTTACAGAATGCCCTTCCACACCCAAGCCATGGCAAGTTGAACAGGCTCCCTGTTTACTGTTGTAAGAAAAAATACGCGGATCTAATTCCTCAAAACTGATCTCGCACCGCGGACAATACAGATTCAAACTAAAAAGCTGATCTGGTTTACCCGCTAAACTTACAAAAAAGGAATTCTTTCCAAAACTCAATGCCTCTTCAATCATTCTTTTAAGCGCATAGGATTCTTTTAAATCAATTTTAATTTCAGCAAGAACTGCATCAATCTGATGTTCTACAAAACGTTTTAAAGTTGGAACAGGATCTACAAGTCTCATCCGTCCATCGACCCTCGCTTTTGAAAGACCATTCTTTTTAAGTTTCTCAAATATCTCTTTGTGATATCCCTTCTTTCCCAGAATCATCGGAGAAAGAAAACGAATCTTTTCTCCTCGATATCTTTCCAGGATATAATCATAGATTTGGTTCACTGTTTGAGAACTGATTTTCTGAGAGCACTGATGACAATGCTGCTCTCCAATCTTAGAATAAAGCAGTCTCAAATAATGGTAGATTTCTGTGACCGTGGCCACGGTCGATCGCTTTCCTCCCTGGGTCAACCTCTGCTCAATCATCACCGTTGGGGGAATCCCCTCAATCCAGTCAATATCAGGCCTTGAAACTTGAGTCATGAATTGCCGGGCATAAGAGGAAAGGCTTTCAATATAACGACGTTGACCTTCTGCAAAGATAATATCGTAAGCCAAGGTAGACTTCCCCGACCCTGAAAGACCCGTAATCACAACGAGTTGATCACGAGGAATCGTCACATCAATATTTTTAAGATTATGCTCACGAGCACCGACGACACGGATGGAATTTACCTTGCTCGAGGCTGATACTTCGCTCGAGGCTCGAAGCTCGAGGCTCTGAGACGGGCTCGAAGCTCGAGGCTCAAGGCTCGAGGTAAATACTTCTGACTTGCTCGAGGCTCGAGGCTGGAGGCTCGAGGCAAATACTTCTTCAGTTTTTGCTTTTACCTCGAGCTTCGAGCCTCGAGCCTCGAGCCAGTTTTTTTCTTCTAACTCTTTTTTCAAAAACCTTCCCGTATGCGAAGCCTCACACTTCACCATTTCTTCTGGGGTTCCTTGAAAAACAATATTTCCTCCCAAATCCCCTCCTTCGGGCCCCAAGTCGATACAATAATCTGCACACTTAATCACATCTAAATTATGTTCAATAATCAAAACGGAATTCCCATTTTCAATCAAATTTTCAAAAGCAATTAAAAGCTTTCGGATATCTTCGGGATGAAGACCTGTGGTGGGTTCATCAAAAAGAAAAAGACAATTTTCCCGTCGCAAAACCCCCATAAAATAAGCCAGCTTCAATCTTTGAGATTCCCCGCCTGATAACGTATTCAGAGGTTGCCCCAAACGTAAATATCCCAAACCAATGTCTTGCAAAATCATCAAAGGGCGAGTGATTTTAGCTTTATCCTTAAAGAAATAAAGGGCTTGTGTAATGGTTAAATTTAAAACCTCAGCAATATTTTTATCCTGATAGCGTACCTGTAAAATCTCTTTACGAAAACGATTTCCAAAACATTCTGGGCATTTGACGTAAACATCCGAAAGAAATTGCATTTCTATTTTTTCAAAACCATCCCCCTGACAACGATCACACCTTCCCCCTTCCACATTAAAAGAAAAGATACTGGGAGAATAGCGACGCACCCGAGCCATAGACACCTGACTAAATAAATGGCGAACCTCATCAAAAATTTTCGTGTAAGTCGCGGGATTGGATCGAGGTGTTTTTCCAATAGGATTTTGATCCACCAAAATAACATCTTGAATTTTTTGATAACCTAAAATGGATTGATGTGTCCCCGGAGCCCCTACAAATTCGCCTTTTATTTTTTTAAGCCCTCGGTAAAGAATTTCTTCGACCAAGGTACTTTTCCCTGATCCAGAAACTCCAGTGATACAAACCATCATATTCAAAGGAATAGACACATCCATATTTTTAAGATTGTTCTGTGAGGCCTTTTTAACATGAATCCAATGTCCTCTTAAAAATTCACGTCGATTTTGAGGAATTGAAATTTGAGAACGATGACTTAAATAGCGGCCTGTAAGCGAGGTCGGATGATCCATGAGTGCGTTCAAATTTCCAGAAAAAATAACCTTGCCTCCTTCCTCTCCAGCAGCGGGGCCCAAATCAATGCAATAATCAGAATGGAGAATAATCTCTGGATCATGTTCAACCAGGACAATCGTATTTTGATTTTTTTTCAATCGATGCAAAATTTGAATCAACCGCGCATTGTCCCTGGCATGAAGGCCAATGCTGGGTTCATCCAGAATAAACAGGGTGTTGACAAGATTGGTTCCAATGGCCGTTGTAAGATTAACGCGTTCGACCTCTCCTCCAGAAAGCGTCTTGGCCTGCCTATCAAGCGTTAAATATCCCAAACCAACATCCTTCAAATATCCGAGTCGGGAACGAATTTCTTGAAGTAAAAGATGGGCAATTTTCTCCTGGGAACCCCCAAATTGTAGAGAACTAAAAAATGAAAACGCCTCTTCAATATTCATTTTATAAATTTCAGCAATATTTTTACCTCCGACCTTGACCCAAAGCACATCTGATTTAAATCGTGTCCCTTTACAATCTGGACACACCCCATAACTTCGATATTTAGAAAGGAGAACGCGGATATGCATTTTGTAAGACCTTGTTTCAAGCCACTTAAAAAATCCATGTATGCCATACCAGTCCCCTTCCCCCTTAATCACCCACTGCTTTGCCCACTCAGGTAATTCTTCAAAAGGGGTATCAATCGAAATTCCTTTCTGACGAGCATAAGCCAAAAGTTCATCTTGAGCCTCACTATACCCTTGAGTTTGCCAAGGGCGAATTGCCCCTTCTTTTAAACTCTTACGCTTGAGTGGAATCACAAGATCAAGATCAATATCAATCATGCGTCCAAAACCTCGGCAGGTCTCACAAGCCCCTATGGGATGATTGAAAGAAAAAAAATGGGGGGTTAAATCCGGATAATAAATATCGCAGTCAGGACAGTGATAGTGTTGACTGAATTTAAAAAAGCTCGAGGCTCGAGGCTGAAGGCTCGAGGCAAATACTTCTTCAGTTTTTGTTTTTGCTTCTGCCTCGAGCTTCGAGCTTCGAGCCTCGAGCAGACTTATAGCCAGTTTCCCTTTGCCAAATTGATAAGCCTGTTCAAGCGAATCCATGAGACGGTCCTGATTCGATTCTTTGAGTTCAATACGATCGACAAAAACATCTAATGTTTCTCCGCGGAACTTCTCTAGCAAATTTTCATCAATTGAAACAACTTCTCCCATTAAAACAGCTTTTCGAAATCCCATTTTTAAAAAACCGTCCAAGAGCTCGCTTGCCTTTAATTTGGAAGAAAGTCTCACTGGAAAGCTGATGAGAATCCATTTTCCTGATAGAATTTCAAAAAGGTGGTGGGCAATGGACTCTGGGCTATCAATTAAGACTCTTCTTCCACAATTTCGACAATAAAGTTCTCCAAGCTTGGCAAAGGTTAATTTGACAAAATCCGTAATCTCCGTCATGGTTCCCACAGTTGAACGAGAACCCCGAACGCGTTCAGTCTGATCAATCGCAATGGCAGGTAAAATCCCCTCAATCCGATCCAAATCCGGCTTATCCATTCGATCAAGAAATTGACGGGCATAGGCGGAGAAACTCTCCACATACCGCCTCTGACCCTCTGCATAAAGGGTATCAAACGCAAGACTGGATTTCCCTGATCCGCTCACCCCGGTAATCACCGTGATCTGATTTAAAGGGATCTGGACATCAATATTTTTAAGATTATGCTGTCTGACGCCCTGAAGCAAAATGTGACCCATAAAAAATCCCTGTTTGTTATGCACTCTAGTAAGGAAAACATGAAAAAAGCCATTTTATAGAGTATGAAAAATGATCCGTTTTTGCCATACTTATTAAATGATACTCGCTAAAAATATTATTCTGACCTTGTCAGGTTTGGGCATTCTCATCTTCGTTTACGCCCTTCTCTATTTTTACCGATCCCTCAAACCCCCTCGTTTTATCACACCCATTCAACCTTCCAACTATGGCCTCAAATGGGAAAATATTGCTCTTAAAACTTCCGATGGTCTGACCCTTAAAGGATGGTTCATCCCCCCACCTTTCGTACTGCCAAATGCAGGTCCGCCTTCGGCGGACTGGCCCGCAGGGCCAACGAAAGGTGGGGGGATCATCCCACAGCCCCATTCCAACGCGGCTATTATCGTCTGTCACGGCTATCCCTTTGATAAGGGAAATGTGCTTCCCATCGCAAAATTTCTTCACTCAGAATATAATCTCCTCCTTTTTGACTTTAGGGCCATGGGGGAAAGCGAAGGAAGGATGACTACTCTTGGCTATCATGAAACAAAAGATGTTCAAGCTGCATTGGATTTTTTAGAAAGGAAAGGAATTCAAAAAATTGGAATTTTGGGATTTTCTTTGGGGGCCTCTGTTGCTTTGCTCAGTGTCTCAGATGAACGAATTAAAGCCGTTGTAGCTGATTGCCCATTCGCTTCTCTCGACATACTCCTGGACGAGATGTTTCAAAATCTCTTCTTCCTGAAACAGCCCTTTAAAGCTATTTTAAAAAAACTTGCTCGAAGCGTTTTGAAAATAAACTTTTCTCAAATTTCTCCGTTAAAATCGGTCTCAAACACCTCCACTCCTATTCTTCTAATTCATGGAGACGAAGACAGTCAAATTCCTCACTCCCATTCCCTTCTTCTTAAAAAGGCAAACCCAAAAATTCAATTTTGGCAGGTCCCAGAAGCTGATCACATTCAAACCTATGAACTCTATCCGGAAGAATATGAAAAAAGGGTAATAAAATTTCTGAAAGAGGCTTTCGAAATAACCCAAAAAGGTACAATCATCATCAAAGGCGATATTGTAAAATTTCCCAGCGAAAAATGGAGTGCGGATGATTAAATCTGAAATACTTAAACGTCCCCCCCCTTTGAAAGGTAAAATCGGTAGGATTTTTCTAGTTCAGAAAATTTAAGAATTTTTTCTTTAAGATCGGGAGGCAAGCGATTCGATTGAACCGCCTCGGACAAGGTATGTAAATTCAAATCCGAAACCTGCGTCCATTCTCCTGATTTTTTAACAATTTCTTCAAGTTGACCTCGGCGAGGATCATCTTTTAAAGGAAATTTGTAATTTTCTTTCGCCTTAATACGCAATTTATGATCTCCCCCATGAACGACTTCAACCCCCTCTTTTTCAGCATAGGCAATTAAAGCTTCTTTCAACTTCTCCAACTCTTCGTCTAATTGTTTTACTAACTGATTTTTTTTAATTGAAATCTCTGCATAACGATTCACCAGATTGACCCCTGGCTCATTTAAATACTCATGAACGGGAAGGGCTTCGACTTTTTGAAAATGCTTCATTAAAGGACATATATCAATAAATTCGCACCAGGGACAAATAGGATTTTCTCTGGGGGGAAAATCCCTTGTCGATTCAATCTCTTGAATGACCTTAATCGTCTCATGTCGAATTTGATCTAGATTGGCTCCTGTCCTTTGAGAGATTAAATGCTGATCAAAAGCAAGATAATGCCAGACCAGACGAATCTCTTTTACATCAGGCCACTGTTGCTGAATACCTATTTGATAAAGGGCCAACTGACGATCTTGATCGATTTTTTCTTGGGTGGGAAGACTCTGCCCTGTTTTATAATCATGAATTTCAAAGGCCCCATCCGAGGCTTGAGCGAGTCGATCAATATAGCCCATGAGTTTATATTCCCCTCGATCATCCAAGGTGATGAAAATCTGGGATTCAAGCCCTAAAGTCCGAGTTTGATCAAAGGGATAAAATTTTCGGTAATAATCCCGAATACATTTTTCCCCTAACTTACGATAATTTTCTTCAGTATAATTTTTCCTAATCATTTCAACATTTTCAGTCCAATTTTTTCGCCATGCACCGGTATAAAAGGTCAGAAGATCACCCAAACTATTCATCTTGGTTACTTTTAGATCGCGATAGAGTTTTTCTAATGTCTCATGAACACGCTTTCCTAAAAAGGCTTCGATGGTCTCACGGTCACGTTTAATATGATCAATATAGCGGTATTTATACTGAAGGGGGCATGTTTCAAAAGCACTTAAACGAGAATGAGAATAGGTTGGCATTAATCTTTCCCAACTTTCCTTTCTTCCAAATGATGCTTAATGGTTTTACCCTGAACCAAATAAATAACATCTTCACCAATATTGGTCGCATGATCCGCTACCCTCTCTAAATGCCGGCCAATCAGAATAAGATCGACCGCTCTTTCAATCGCTGTAGAATCCTGAAGCATATAGGTCAAAAGCTCTCGAAATATCTGATCATTCAAATCATCCACTTCATCATCCCTCTGACAAACCGATCTTGCAAGACTAGCATCTCGATTCACAAAAGCATCCAAACTATCTTTCAACATCTTCTGGGCTAATGTTGCCATACGAGGAATATCAATCAAAGGTTTAAGAAGCGGCTTCTTTAAGAGATCTAAAGTCCGTTCAGCAATGTTAACAGCCAAATCGCCCATGCGCTCCAAATCATTTACAATTTTAAGAATCATGGTAATAAAACGAAGATCCGATCCTGCGGGTTGATGACGGGCCAAAAGTCTCAAGCAAAAATCATCTATTTCAATATCAAGCATATTAATCGCATCATCCGAGCGAATGACCTCTTCGGATAAAGCCTGATCTCGTTCGACCAGGGCTTTAATCGATCGACTCACAGCCTCCTCCACTAGCCCTCCCATTTTTAAAAGTTCCTGACTCAGTTTTTTTAACTCTTCATCAAAATGTCGTTCCATAATAATCTCCTTTTTAGTCGTGAGTCGTGGGTTGTGAGTTTTAGAGGAATTTATTTTTTACTCAGGACTCATCCCTCACGACTCACGACTGTTCTCATCCAAATTTTCCTGCCACATAATCATTCGTTCTGGAATCAGTTGGACTTGTAAAAATTTGATCGGTCTTGCCAAATTCTACCAATTCCCCCAAAAGCATAAAACCCGTGTCATCGGATACCCGAGCCGCTTGCTGCATGTTATGCGTCACAATAACAATGGCATATTGATCTCTTAACTGGAACATTAATTCTTCTATTTTCCCAGTTGCGATGGGATCCAATGCAGAACAAGGTTCATCCATCAATAGAACTTCCGGTTCCACGGCTAAAAGTCTTGCAATACAAAGACGTTGCTGTTCTTCTCCGGATAAAGAAAGCGCTGAATGTTGTAATCGATCTTTTAAAACATCCCAAAGCTCTACAGCAGACAAACATCCTTCAACAACTTCACTTAAATGAATCCTCTTACCCAAACCATGAATTCGGGGCCCATAGGCTACATTTTCAAACACCGAAATGGGAAAAGGATTTGGCCTTTGAAAAACCATTCCAACTTTTTTTCGAAGCGACAATAAATCAAAATTTTCTTCGAAAATATTCTGCTGATCAATTTGAATCTTCCCCTCCATCCGAACCCCTTCAATTAAGTCATTCATACGGTTAAAAGTTCGAAGGAGCGTCGACTTGCCACAACCCGAAGGTCCAATAATAGCTGTAATGCGGCAAGGCTGTATTTCCATACAAATATTTTTCAACGCATGAAAAGAGCCATAGTACAAATTTAAATCCTGAACTAAAATTTTAGGTTCCATCATTTTTAACCAAATCTTCCTGTGATGTATTCACCGGTTCGAGCATCTGAGGGATTCGTAAAAAGTTGATCTGTAGGCCCGATTTCGACAAGGGAACCCATCAGAAAAAAAGCAACTCGATCGCTCACCCGAGCAGCCTGTTTTGTATTATTGGTTACAAGAACAAGGGTATATTTTTTCTTTAGCTCTACCATCGCCTCTTCGATTTTTCCAGTAGAAATGGGATCTAACCCTGAACACGGTTCATCAAATAAAATAACCTCAGGCTCGACCGCCAATGTTCTTGCAATGCAAAGACGTTGCTGCTGACCTCCTGAAAGTTTAAACCCAGATTCATTCAGACGGTCTTTCACTTCATCCCAAAGAAAGGCCGCCTTTAAACTTTTCTCGACAATTTTAGAAAGCTCTACCTTATTTCTGATTCCATGCATTCGAGGTCCATACGCCACATTATCAAAAATGGAAAGAGGTAGTGGTAAGGGCAAGGCAAAAACCATCCCAATCCTCTTGCGTAAAAGGGCTGAATCCATTTTATAAATTTCTATCTGATCTAAAAAAACATGCCCTTCAAACCGAAATTTCGGATGAATATCATTTAAACGATTCAACATCCTCAAAAAAGATGTCTTTCCACTATTTGCAGGCCCAATCGCCCCTAAAATTTCATTTTGGTAAATATCCAATGAAACACCCTTTAAAGCATGAATAGTTCCATAGTGAATATTTAGGCGATCCACTTTTATTTTAATATTATTATTTTTCACATCCGTACCTGCTATTCATTTCCCTAAATCGTTTAAAAGTTTAAGAAATGAAAATTTTATAATCTCCAGATAGCCTTTAAACTTTGAACTCCGAAAATCACCACTGCTTTTTTCTTCTAAATCTTGCCCGAATAATCATCGCAAAAAGATTCAGAAACAATACCAAACTTACCAGCACCAAAGCTGTTCCATATTTAATTTCAGGTTTCACATTTGGAACCTGAGTAGAAAGAACATAAAGATGATAGGGCAATACCATAACTTGATCAAAGAGGGAATGAGGCAAGCGAGGTAAATAAAAAGCAGCCACCGTAAAAAGAATCGGGGCCGTTTCCCCTGCGGCCCTGGAAAGTCCCAAAACCGTTCCTGTTAAAATGCCAGGCAAGGCATTCGGAAGAACTGCATAACGAATGGTCTGCCAATGAGTTGCTCCAAGGGAAAGACTCACCTCACGAAAAGAATTTGGAACGGTCGATAGAGCCTCTTTGGTCGATGTAATAATGACAGGAAGCGTCATAATCGCCAAGGTTAGAGCCCCTGCAAGAAGAGATACCCCCAACTTTAGAAACATGACAAAAAGACCTAAACCAAAAAGTCCAAAAACAATGGAGGGAACCCCTGCGAGGTTAACAATAGCCACTTCAACAAACCGCCTCAATCGACTGTCCTTTGCGTACTCTACAAGATACACCGCAGCCAAGATTCCAATGGGCATTGCAAAAACCATCGTCAAACTGATCAGATAAAAAGTGCCCACAATGGCAGGAAAAATCCCTCCTGCCTTCATTCCCATACGAGGCATTGACGTTAAAAATTCCCAACTGATCGCGTGAATTCCTCGACTCACAATGACTCCCAGAATAATGAGAACAGGAGTAATGACTAACATCGTGGACAAAGCAAGAAGCGTGAAAGCAATTCTTTGAGTATGTTTAGATTTTAGGCCACGCACGACTAAAGTTTTCTCCTATGCAAAAAGAAATCCGCAACCAAGTTGACTAAAAAGGTGATCAAAAAAAGTACAATTCCAATTGCAAAGAGAGCCGAATAATGAGAACTTCCCTGAACAGCTTCTCCCATCTCAGCCGCAATGGTAGCCGTCATCGTTCGTGCAGGATCAAAAAAACTTTTGGGTAAAATGGCCGCGTTTCCTGTAAGCATCATCACAGCCATGGTTTCACCAATGACTCTTCCGACCCCCAACATTACTCCCGCTAAAATTCCTGGAGAGGCTGCAGGAATAACGACACGATAAATCGTCTGCCATCGAGTTGCACCCAAAGCCAGTGAACCTTCACGATAATTTTTTGGAACCGCGTTCAATGCATCTTCAATAATGCTTACAATGGTGGGCATGGCCATGAAAGCCAGCATAATAGAACCTGATAAGACCGTAAGGCCGCTTCGCAAATTAAAAAGATATTTTACAAAAGGCACCAAAGTAACGAGGCCCACAAAGCCTAAAACCACACTGGGAATGGCCGCTAAAAGTTCTACTCCTGATTTAAAATAATCCCTCAATCCCCGAGGAAGAATTTCTCCAATAAAAATGGCAGATCCCAATCCCAGAGGAACAGAAATCAAAACAGCTCCCAGCGTCACCCACAAAGATCCCATCAGGAGGGCAAGAATTCCGAAGCGAGGAGGAGTGGATATAGGATACCAAAATTTTCCAGAGATAAAATGGATCGTCGATTCTGTCCTAAAAAGAGACGCCCCTTCCTTAAGCAAAAAAACAAAAATAAGAATAACAAAAATAATAGAGGCAATGCCACTCCATAAGATGAGTTTCTCAATGATAAACTCGCTAAGCTTTAGTCGTGAGTTGTGAGTTGTGAGTTGTGAGCTTTTCATTGTAACTATTTCAAAGGAACAAAATCCATTTCCTGAACAATCTTTTGACCTTGCGGACTTAAGGCAAAATCAATAAACGCTTTAACATTGCCCTTAGGCTCCCCAGGGGTATAAAAGAATAACGACCTTGCAATGGGATAAATCCCTTTTGAAGCCGTTTCAAGTGTAGGTTCAATAAAAGGCCCTGCAGGAGTCTTGGCAACAGCAATCGCTTTTTCCTGAGAAGTTAAATAGCCTAAACCAAAGTAACCAATCGCATCTGGATTTTTGCTCACTTCTTCCGCAATGGCTTGAGAAGAAGGCATCATGAGAATTCCAGGATCATATTCCTCTGGACCCTTTTCATTTCCTTTACGAACCACATTCTCTAAAAAATAAACATGGGTTCCTGAATTTCTTTCTCTAGATAATGCAACAATGGGATGATCCGGCCCCCCCATACTCTTCCAGTTCGTAATCTTGCCTGTAAAAATATCAGAGAGCTGCTCGATGGTGAGTTGACGAACAGGGTTGCTCGGATGAACAACCACAGTCAAGGCGTCAAGGGCTACGACGAATTCCTTTGGATCTCGACCCTTCTTTTTGGCTTGCTCGATTTCTTCTGCTTTCATTGAGCGAGAAGATTCTGCTAAATCACATGTCCCGTTAATAAGTGAGGCAATCCCGGTACCCGATCCTCCCCCGGTCACGGCAAGCGCTACATCTGGATGAGCCGCCATAAAAGCCTCTGCCCAAGCCTGTGCCAAATTAACCATGGTGTCAGAGCCTTTGATTTGAATCCTATTTTGAGCCGCTTCGATTGTAGAACCTGCTATCAATAAACTCATTAAAAACGCCCCTATTTTTTTCATAACTGAATCTCCTTAAATTTTATTGTATTTTTTATTTGTGACAATTCTGTGAATATTTCGTGACAAATTTGATAATTTTCATCTGCACCTTCTCTTATTGATTAACCTCCGCACCCCGAATCTGTTGAAGGGGGTGAGAACTTCGGGGTGCGGTGGTGTTTAGAACTCAAATTTCAGTTTTGTTCCAATCACGTTAAAATCAATCCAATTATCCTTCACACTATCTTTAGACTGCCAAAGATAGAATAACTCACCTTTCAAGTGAGAAATGATTTGGAAACCAACTCCTCCATAAAGCCGATTTCTATTGTATCCACACGGGGTACCAGTAACTCCCTCCTCAACAAATATTTCATCAGCAATGAATGGATTAATATTCCACGAAGTCCATTTCCAAGGGCTCTTGAGGGTAATCTTATTGCGGTATCTGAATCGATCCTCTTTGATTTCAAAGAATCGATACTCAAATCGATTCCTGTCACTGATCTCCCAGCCATTCCATTTATGTTTTACTGTTACGTTAAACATGGGCCGTTCTTCCTCAAACCAGTGATCCTTTTTAGCCAGTTTAGTATCTAACTCCCAAACCTGTCGATAAGCCGGTGCAATTTCTAACCAATCATTGACCTTATAGCCAGGCTCCAACTGGGTATGATGATAGTAAAATTTGCTCGCATCATCCCCAAATCGGAATTCTTCCTCTACGTAGACCTTCCACTGATCATTGATTTTTCCTTCCACTGCCTCCGTACTCCAGTATTGAAAATCACCATCACTATTCAGTGTTGCACTTGCTGACCTGGCCAAAATAAATACAGCCAGGCCAACAAATATTTTTTTTATGAGTTGCTTCTTCATTCTCATTCTCCTTTTTTTATTTTTTAATAATCCCTACTCTGGCATATCGAATACCCACGAGTATGATTTTCATTCAAGAGAAGGATAGACTAGTTTTATGACAGGGGTTTGAAGATTACGTGAATTTTCTGTGAACTAAAATAGAAATTCATTTTTTATATTCCTCTTTTCGGCTATAATGGGGTTGCTGAATGAATTTTGTAACCCTAAGTTTATGCTAGAGAACGATACTCTTAATTTTATTTGTAGATGCGTTCGTGAAGGAAAAATAAAATGGACATACCACGTGAATATGCGTTTAAAAGAACGTATGATTTTGCGAGATGTGATTATAAAATCTGCAGAAAGTTACGAGATCATAGAATCGTATCCAAAAAATAAATATTTGCCCAGCTATCTTGTTTATGCACGTTCTAAGGAACATATCATGCATATTTTGTTCGCTGTTGATGTTAAAGACGACAATGTTCGGGTTGTTACCTCATATCACCCTATTCGCCAAGAGTGGGATGAGAATCTGAAAAGGAGGAAGAGCCCATGAAATGCCGAATTTGTGGTGATCTACTGAAATCTAGCGTAACCGATTTACCTTTCAAAACCAGTAAAAAAACCATTGTCATTCTAAAAAAATTACCCGTCACCCAATGCCTAAACTGTGGCGAATATGTTCTCGATGATTCAGTTATGAAACATGTAGAAAAACTACTCAGCCAAGTGAGTGAGTCTGCAGAGTTGGAAATTCTCAAGTACGCTGCCTGAAGTATCCTATGGGATCGAAAAGAAGCGTGTTGTCAGAAGAGTGATTTCTTATTCACAAGGAATCCTAAAACTAAAGATCGAGCCTTGCCCCATTTGAGAGCGAGCCCAGACTTCTCCTCCATGGGCTTGAACAATATGTTTCACAATTGAAAGCCCAAGTCCCGTCCCTCCTAATTCTTTTGAACGGGCCTTATCCGCACGGTAAAATCTCTCAAAAACTCTTGATAAATCTTTTGAGGAAATTCCAATCCCTGTATCTGAAACATCCACTTGAACAAAGGAATCTTGGCGAGCCGCCTCGACATGGATCACCCCCGATTTCGGTGTATATTTTATCGCATTATCGAGCAGATTAAGCATCACCTGAGAAAGCCGGGTTTCATCAGCAAGAATTTTGGGTAAGGAGGACTGAGTCTTAACTATCATTTCTATTGATTTTATCTTCGCCTGATTTTCAATAATCGCCATCGTTTTCTCAATCACGTCTGATACATGAATGGGTAAAAGAACCATTTTCATTTTACCGGATTCAATCCGGGCCAGATCAAGAAGATCATTAATCAAAGTCTCCAGACGTGTACTGTCTCGATAAATAATATCGACAAATTTTCTGGAGCTATTAGAATCCTCCAAAGCTCCATCCAAGAGGGTTTCTGCATACCCCTTGATGCTGCAAACGGGCGTACGCAATTCATGGGAAACATTGGCCACAAAATCTTGACGCACTTTTTCTAAACGCCTTAACTCGGTAATATCATGAAAAATTAAAATGGCCCCTTCGACCGAATTTTCTCTTACAATAGAAACAGCGTTAACTCTTAAAAATTTTTCCTCCGGCAGCGTAAGAGAAATTTCTTCTGAAATCAATTTCCCGGGTGTTTGGAGAGCCTGATCCACCATATTTTGAATCGTGACATTACGAATGACCTCAATCGGTCTTTTACCCTCTGGAGGAAAATGAATGAAAAAACTTTTTCTTAAAGAAGGATTCATGAGAAGAATTTGCCCCCGATCATCCGTGAGCAAAATTCCCTCAAACATACTCGACAAAACAGCATCTAACTTTGCTTGTTCAATACTTTGCAACTCTCTCTTTTTCTCTAAACCCATCTCGGCCCTATCGAGTAACGAATGCAATTTTTGAATACGACGAGCGTCTCTCAACCAAAAAAATGTGATGAGGGCTAGAACAATCGAAAAAAAGATTTGTATGATCACATTCATACTCAGTTCGCCAATGAACCCATGAGCCAGTTTGTCAGTTTACCAGTTGCGCGGTTCGCCAGCTTTCCCGTTATTAGTCCCTAGTTTGTCGTCCGTCGTCCGTCGTCCATCGTCCGTCGTCTGTTATCTGTTGTCTGTCGTCTGTCGTCTATTCTTTAAACCGATATCCCATCCCTCTAACCGTCTCAATAGAGTGTTCCATCTTTCCCATCTTTTCTCTCAAACGTTTGATATGCGTATCGACCGTCCTTGTATCTATTTCGGCATGAATGTCCCAGACATCTGACAACAGCCTCTCCCTTGTCTGAACACGTCCTCGCCTTTCTACCAGAAGTGATAAAAGCTTAAATTCCATAGGCGTCAATTCTACTTCTTTTTCCTGAATCGTCACACGATGTTTTGAAATATCAATCATGAGTTCTCCCGCCTTGAGAACATCTTTTTTAATTTCTTCACCTCCAAATTGTAATCTTCTTAAAATTGCCTTAATCCTCAAAATTAATTCCCTAGGGCTAAAAGGTTTCACCATGTAGTCATCGGCCCCTAACTCTAAACCTACCACTCGATCCACTTCCTCTCCTTTTGCTGTAAGCATAATAATCGCAATACGCTGCAATTTGGGATCTCTCTTGATCGAACGACATACCTCAAAACCATCCATTTGGGGAAGCATCACATCTAAAATAATGAGGCTGGCAACTCTTGTTTTTAAGATCTTTAAAGCTTCCTCACCCGTCGATGCCCCATAACATTCATAACCCGCTTTTTCCAAATTATAACGAACCAACTGAGAAATATGTGGATCATCTTCAACAATTAAAATACTTTCTTTAGACATCAGTTACCTCGATTTAACGATGAAGATTAGTCCATGGTCCACGGTCCACAGTCTATGGAAACAAATGATTCCTTTAAAGCTGTCGACTGTGGACTGTAGACTATTTTCCTTCATCGTCATTTCCTTTCCAAAATGGATCATTCATTTGATACGATACAAGGGTGAAGAAAAATGAAACATTGACTCAAAAGTTAAAAGACACCCAAGAAATTGAATTCAAATGGTCTGTTCAATCAACTAAAGATTACAAGATTTTTTTAAATGAAGTTCAAAAACTAAAAGCTATTTTAGGAACACCGCGTCTTCTTGATATTCATGACTACTATTTAGATACCTCAAACCACATGTTCTCACTGGCAAAAACTTCTTGCCGCCTTCGAAACGAAAATGAAATATGGGAATTAACCCTTAAAGCCCGAACACAGCTTGAACAGGGATTAGCTCAAAGAAGAGAAAAAACCTATTCCCTTCCCTCTCCTTCCTCTTTTTCAAATGCCCTACAATACACTCAACAAAAAATTCTTAAAAACTTATTAGGGTCATCTCATCTTAAGAAAAAATTTGAAATCAAGAACGAACGCCTCTCTCAAAAATTAACACTTCCTGATCAAACCCAGGGAGAAATCTGTTTTGACCAGGCCCTCTTGATTCATCGAGATCAAAAAATCCCTCTTCAGGAAATCGAACTAGAATTTTTAAAGGGCAATCTCGCCCACTTTCTTTCCTTTATTAAAAAGATCACACAAAGGACTCAAGCGAGACCTGCCCAAATCTCAAAAGTAGCAACAGCTCTTAAAAAATTCTCGCTCGACAATCAAAAGATAGATCTTACAAAATCCGCTTTATCCACAAAGACTTTCTCGCAACAAGCTGCCGAAAAAGTTAAGATGTTTTTGTGTCTAAAGGCTTCTGAGGTTTGAGTTCTTTGGAAATAAACCTCTGTTTATTTTCCTCTTCCTTCAAAAAATATTCGAATAAATGATGATCGAATGGCTTGTGCTTAGGATTGGGCTTAGTCCCTCGAATTTTTGAAAGGCAATGATAGCAAATCGTAATATTCGGAAGAATCCGATAAAGAATAAAATCAAAAATGGCTACCACCGCTAAACTTAAACCATAGGTCCAGGGAACAAAACAAGCACCCACAAGAACAATCAAACAACCTGCCTCTTGGGGAAAATCCCTTTGAACATAAAAATCCTTCTTTTGGCACAGCGGACATTCTTCAAGAAATTTTTCTTTTTTGAGACCTTCACTTACGAAAAGCTTCTTCCCCTGATGACATTTTCTACAGACAGTCGTTTGAAGAGACTCAAAATGACTCACCTTATTTCGCTTCGAACACAATTCACCTTCACCCACATCATTCTTACAATCGTAAATTAAGTCCATCATCGCTCCTTAGCTCTTAGAATAATAAACCACTGACCTCTGATAAATAACCTGCCATCAATTCTCCCATGAATATCGAAGCCGTTGTAAAATAAAGAATTCCTGTCGTTGAACGATTCGAATGAATCTTAGAACAGCGATAGGCAAAAACAAGAAAGAAAATGGGAAGAACCCCTCCCCAAAGAAACCGAGTTAGAAAAAAAATATCTCCTGCACCATTGAGAAGATCCATCCAACTTCCTGTTTTTCTTAAAAACAACATCCCAACCACCTCCATCATTCTAAAAATGGTCAAGGTTAAAAAAATAAGGCACGCTCGAATTAAATAATGGAACGAAAGACGAGGTCGAATGAGATACCAGTGTCCTAAAATCATAGAGAATAAAGCAGAACCCATTAATAAAGAACTCATCCATTCATTCAGAAATTGGGAAAAAAAAGCGCTACCTATTTTTCCATCTTCCATGAAAATGAGGGCCAGACTTCCCCAGATAAAAAGAATTAAAAAAAAGATCGGGATTCTCTCCCATTCTGAGCGTCCTATAAAAAGATAAAAAACGAGCCCTAAAAAAATAAAACTAACAAAAAACCATCCATGGACAAGGGTTCCTCCCAAAACAAATCCAAGGGATCCCAGAAATAAAGATAGAAAAAGTAAAAGACAAAAAAAACTTTTTCCGATATCCTGAAATCGAACCATCGAGAGCCATGGAAGAACTCCCACAGATAATTTCATAAAGAAAATACTTAGAGCATGAGTGAGCATAAAAACCTAGTTTAAAGTTCAAAGTTTAAAGTGTAAAGTTTGAAGTTTCTAGTAAAATAACCAAAATAAAAAAATAACTCCCCACGCCCCTCTTTAAAAGAAAGAGGGGATGTTAATTGAGGGTGCCCTCCTCTGACGTTACGTCGGAGGAGTTGGTCCCACCACCTCTCGTACGATAGGAGGTAGGTCTGTCTTCAGCGGACCGGCCCGAAGGGCCAACGAGAGGTGGTGGGATGGAGGGGTTATGGAAAATATGATACTCAATATGAAACGCCCTGTCCTTTATCCAAAATTTAAAACAATCGGAGCCCATTTTCAAGAACACCAAGGATGGGATCTTCCCTGTGATTTTGGCTCATTACTCTCAGAATGGGAAGCGGTACGGACCCAAACAGGAATTTTAGATTTTTCCTACCGCGGAAAAATTCTTGTCACAGGGAAAGATCGCATGAGCTTTCTCCATAGCATGCTCTCCAACGACATTAAAAACCTCGCCATGGGATCCTCGTGTTATGCTACCCTCCTAACACCCAAAGGCAAAATTATTTCTGACCTTCATGTTTTTGCTTTGAAGGATCAACATCTCTTAGAACTTGATGAAGCGAATCTTACCAAAGTTGTCGAACATCTTTCAAAATTTATGATCACAGAAGAGGTGGAACTTAAAAATGCAAGTGATCTATTTGGCATCCTTTCGATTCAAGGGCCTCGGTCAAATGAAATTGTTCAGAAACTTTCCCTTCATCAATCTTTTTTCTCTCATGAACGCTGTAGCCGGGAGGGCTTTGATCTCATCATCCCGATTGAAAATCTGGAAAAGGTCTGGGATGAAATTCAATTACAAGAAAAAATACAGCCCATTGGCCTTTCTGCTTATAACATGCTCCGCATCGAATCGGGCATTCCCCTTTTCGGATCTGAACTCGATGAAGGCATTATTCCCAACGAAGCCAATTTAGAAAAAGCCATCAGTTGGACCAAGGGATGTTATCCAGGACAGGAAATAGTCGCCCGAATTAAATACAGAGGAGGAATCAAGCGAAATTTATGCGGAATCTTGTTGCACGAAAATTCTCTTCCTCAAAAAAGCGACTCCGTTTTTAGTGGAGATGACGAAATTGGCTTTATCACCAGCTCGACTTATTCTCTCCTCATGAAATCCAACATCGCCTTAGCCTTTTTAAAAGTTTCGACAACCCTATCAGACAAGAAAATCGAAATTCATCATGGTGAAGAAATTCTGAAGGGAATTGTTCAAATTCTTCCCTTTCAATCTAAAATATAAAGCAAAAAATTCAATGGAGTCCCCATGAAATATCCCGTACTGAAAAATAGAATGGACGCGATCAGGCCCTTGATCCAAGAAAAATCAGTGCTTGACCTCGGCTGCGTTGACCATGATCTCAAGCAATTAAAGGGGACATGGCTTCATCGGGAATTGATTCAATCCGCCAGAAAGGTTTTAGGAGTCGACTCCCTCCCCGAAGCTGTTCAAAAATTAAAAGAAATGGGCTTCAATACCGTCTGCCAGAATGTCGAAGAACTGGATCTTCATGAAAAATTTGATGTCGCCATTGCAGGAGAAATCATTGAACACCTGAATAATCCCGGCAGATTTTTAAGCGCCATCCATCGCCATCTTCAGGATCAAGGCCAACTCATCCTTACAACCCCCAACCCCTTTTCCATCGCCCAATTTTTCAAAATCATCAAGCATCATCAGATCAAGGTAAACACTGAACACACCACATGGTTTGATCCCCAAACCCTGCAAGTTCTTCTCAAAAATCATCATTTTAAAGTTCAAAAAATTTACTGGCTCCACGACTTCAAACGATTTTACTGGCGATCTTTATTTGCAAGACTCCGACCGTATTTTCATGACGGGTTTTTAATCATCGCTGAAAAGGGGATTATATCTTCTTAAACATTTTTTTCCCAATGCGCTCCATCGCTGGGGAATGATCCTGACGATCAATTTGAATATTGAGAATTGAAAAGTTTTCTTTTTCAGCCAATGAAAGAGAAAGGGCCTTAACCAGTTCCCCTTCCTTTTTCACCACAAACCCCTTTCCTCTCCCTAGAATTCTTGGGATTTCATGATATTTCCAATTCACAATGTCATTGTATGAATGATTGGCCTGTTCAATCACACGCTCAGTCCCATATCCTTCATTGTTTAAAACCAACACAATGGGATTTAACTTTAATCGAATCATGGTTGAAAGCTCTAATCCTGTCATCTGAAAAGCACCATCCCCCACAATCACAATGGGTCTGAGTTGCGACTTTGCCAATTGAGCCCCCAAAGCAGCTGGCACAGCAAATCCCATGGAGGTGTAATAGGCCGGACTCAAAAATTCTGTCCTCTTATGAATGGTTAAATCAAGCGCTCCAAAAAGGGAATCCCCAATATCGGCAATGACGACCATGTTGTCATCTAAAATAGTATCTAGGTATTGAAACAATCGCTTGAGACAGACGAGTTCATTCGGGCGAACTTTAAATTTGATTTCTTCAGATAATTTTTCATTAATTCTTGGGGTTTTCCTCTTTTGAATTTTGGCACGGACCAATCCTTTCATAAAATCATCAAAGGTGACCTCTTCAAACCGATGATATCGAATAAGAATTTTCTCTGACGTTGCATATATCGATCGAGCAGGATCCAAGCGAGCTGTAAAAATCCCAAGATTAATATCGGTTAAAAAAGCTCCCAACATGATTAAGCAGTCAGAACTCTCAACCGCATAGCGAACCTCTTCTCGACCAATGGCCCCCTCATAAACGCCAAGATACAAAGGATGGACTTCACTGATCACCGATTTTCCCAAGGCGGTTGAGGCTACTGGAATTCCGGTTCTCTCAACCAATCGAATCAGTTCATTCTGAAGACCAAAACGATGAACCTCCACATCCGCCAGAATGACAGGATTTTTGCTCCCATTAATCATTTTGACCGCTTCATCAAGCGATTCTCTCAAGGCCTCTGGCCGACTTAACTCCTTAACTCTTGACGATTGATGATGATAAGGGCTCACAACATCCGTCATGTCGCGGGGAAGCTCAATATAAACCGGCCGCTTGTAGCGCAGCGCTGTATCCAGCACTCGATCAATCTCCTGAAAAGCGGTCAGGGGATGACTTAAAACTGTCGAGGCCACGGTTAAATGATCAAAAATATCTTTTTGTGTGGTGAACTCTCGCACGCGATGATGAAGCAAGGGATTTTTTTCTCTCTCCTTCATCCCCGGTGCTCCACTGATCACAACCACAGGAGACTTTTCAGCATAGGCCCCCGCAATGGGGTTCGCCACATTAAGGCCTCCAACGCAATACGTCACACACAAGGCCCCAAGTCCATTGAGCCGAGCATAAGCATCTGCTGCAAAGCCTGCAGAATCCTCTCTGGTAGTCACGACCGGAATGATTTTACTTTTTTCGATGAGAGAATAAAAACGAAGAATATAATCTCCTGGAATGCCAAAAATATGGCGAATACCCAGTTCGTAGAGGCGTTTGAGCAAATATTGACCCATCGAAATGTGTTTTTTCATTTCCCTCCACATTTCTATTGTATCACAAAGCCCCTTTCATTTGAAAATACGCAATCACTTTTTGAATCATTTCATCCAAGGAGGTTGTCGGCTGAAATCCAATTTGTTTCTTAATCTTAGAAATATCTGGAACTCTTCTTTGCATGTCCTCAAATCCTTCACCGTAAGCTTCTTCGTAAGAGAAAAACTCAATTTTAGAAGAACTTTGAGTACTACGAATGAAATGAGCCGCCTCTAAAACCTTTTCCGTTCCCCGAATATTGGTATCAATGGTTCGAACAGGACTTTCTACAATCAGGCGAACGCCGACCGCAGCCGCCAAGTGATACACAACATCACAATGATCCATCCACTCATGAAGAAGAGAATCGTTCATAATGGTATCAATCACATAATGAAAATTTTTATGGGTTTTAAGATGTTGAATATTCTCAATACTTCCCGTCGATAGATCATCCATCACATCAACATGATGACCCTCTCGAAGAAGAGCCTCTGCCAAATGAGAACCGATAAAACCCGCACCCCCCGTGATCAATGCCTTCATGAAATACCCCTTTGTAACCCCTCCATCTCCCATTAATGGTTTCCGTCTCTCAACTCCAACCACTTCCTCGTCCACCCGCAAGCGGGTACCCGGACTCGGTCGTAAGGGGAGAGCTCCCCTCTTATTTAAGAGGGGCTGGGGGAGTTATTTTTTTGCTGAAATTTTCAAATATTCTAAATCGGCACAACCTAAATTTTTGAAGCCCATATTGCATCAGCGTCCATAAAGTTTTAAAACCATAGAGCACACTTTTTCTAAAATTAATGGACGAGGCTTCTTTCATATACCGCACCGGAACGGGAATATCTCCAATTCGAAAACCAAAGAAGACGCATTGCGCTAAAAATTGAGCATCAAAGGCATAATCATTCGCATTATTCTGAAAGGGAATAGTTTCTAAGACTTTCCGCGTATAGGCCCGTAAACCACTGTGCCCATCCCCCATATTCTGTCCCAAAACAAGATTTGCAATAAGGGTCAAAAACCGATTGGCAAGATACTTATAGACGGGCATTCCTCCCCGCAATGTCTCTCGACGTGTTCGAATGCGGTTTCCAAGAACGACATCACAAACACCTGTTTGAAGAAATCCTGTGATATAGGGAACCAACCGGCTGTCATATTGATCATCGGGATGAATCATCACCACCACATCCGCTCCTCGCTTGAGCGCCTCCTGGTAACACGTCTTTTGATTTCCTCCATAGCCCCTATTTTTTGAATGAGTGATCACCGTCAACCCTAGATTTCTTGCAATCTCAACGGTCTTATCCCCACTTGCATCATCCACCAAAATAACTTCTGAATAACATCCTTTAGGAATATCCCGATAAGTTTTTTTAAGCGTTTTCTCGGCGTGATAAGCGGGCATGACAATGATGACTTTAGACACTCTACAACCTTTCATTCTAAATCCAAAATTCGAAAATCAAAATGCAAAATGACAAACTAAAATTCAAAATTTTTCTATGCCACTGAAAATGGGGATATTTTGGATTTTGATATGTCATTTTGATTTTTGAATTTTGATTTTTTGGATTTACTGAATAAATCCTCCCCCCAACACTTGATCCCCGTCATAAAAAACAGCCGCCTGGCCAGGCGTTACTGCTTTTTCAGGCTCAATCAATTGAACACGGGCTCGCTTCCCCTCTAAAAAAGAGAGACGGGCTTTGGCCCCTTCATGCATGCTGCGAATTTTTACGGTGCACTCCACAGAATCTATCGATTTTCGATTCGAAATCCAGTGTGTATCTTCTGTAAAAAACTCTGAAGAATAAAGATCACTTTCCTCTCCAACAATCACCGTATTGGTTTTTCCTTCTAAAGCGACGACATACGCCGGACGTCCAAAAGCAATACCGAGGCCCTTTCGCTGGCCAATTGTAAAATTTTGAACCCCTTCATGCGTTCCAATGACATTTCCAGAAATATCCTTCATCACCCCTTTTTCAAACTGATCTGGAACAGCCTTTTTCAAAAAATTGACATATCTTCCATCCGGAACAAAACAAATTTCCTGGCTATCGGATTTATCAAAAATCTTAAGCCCTGCTTTTTTGGCTAATTCTCGACTTTTAGATTTTGTCATATTTCCTAAAGGAAAACAGAGCTTCGAAAGTTTTTCCTGAGTGAGGGTATAAAGAAAATAGGATTGATCTTTTCTTAAATCTTTTCCCTTACGCAAAATATATTCTCCGTTTTTTTCTTCTACATTCGCATAATGCCCTGTCGCTAATTTCCAAGCGCCTAATTTTTCAGCAAATTCAAGCATACTTCCAAATTTTAATTTTCGATTACACACCACACAAGGATTGGGTGTTCTTCCCTCTCGATATTCATTGCAAAAATAATCAATGACATTTTCCTGAAAAGCCTCCTTATGATCAATCACATAAAAAGGAATACCCAATTGATAGGCGACAGACCGGCCATCCTCCACCGCCCGAGGCCCGCAGCAGGCATGCTCACCCGCCTGGGAACAATCCCCGAGCCAGACTTTAAGGGTGATCCCAATCACCTCATACCCTTGTTCTTTTAATAGAAGGGCAGCCACACTGGAATCCACTCCACCGCTCATGCCGACGACAACTCTTTTAGAAGACATATTTCAAAACCCTTCGCTTAAATTAAAAATTCAAATATCAAAAATCAAAATGACAGATTAAAGTCTAAAATGTATCTATGTTGAGTCCTGTGAAAAATTTTGATTTTTGATTTGTCATTTTGACATTTGATCTTTGATATTTGATTCCCTTAACCTTCCTACAACCTCAGCAACTTTCTCAATTGTAAAATTGATTTCCTCTTCCGTACTCCCCCACCCTAATGAAAATCGAATCGCACTCTGGGCCCGCTCCTTCGATAACCCAAGGGCCATCAAGATAGCTGAAGGTTCAATCCCTCCTGATAAACAGGCTGATCCACTAGAAACTGAAATCCCTTCTAAATCTAAATTCAAAAGGAGCGCCAGACCGTCCACTCCATCAAATGAAAGATTAAGCGTATTAGGTAGACCTCTTAGAGATCCATTCAAAAAACAATTCTCTACACGACTTTGAATCCCTTCATATAACTTCTGTTTGAGAGCTGCACCTTTAAGAAATTCACTCGAATTCTTGTGAGAAACCATTTCTGCGGCCTTTCCAAAACCCACAATCCCTGAAACATTCTCAGTTCCGGCCCTCATGTCCCGTTCATGATGAGCCCCATGAATCAGCGGATGAATTTTTAAATCATCTCTTACATAAAGGACCCCGACCCCTTTAGGTCCACCCACCTTATGCCCCGAGATGGAATAAAGATCCGCCCCTAAGGCCCCCAGATTCAATGGGATTTTCCCCGCAGCCTGTACCCCATCCAGATGAACAACAATCCCTCTCTCGTGAGCAAAAGTAATCACTTCTTCCACAGGCTCCACTGTTCCAATTTCATTTTGCGCGTGAATCAAGGAAATTAAAGAAGTCTCGCGCGTCACTGCCTTCTTAATATCTTCAAGTGAAATCAAACCTGTAGAATCTACAGGTAAAAGGGTTAAAGTAAAACCAAACTCACGCTCCAAATAACGGCACGTTTCTAAAACAGCCGCGTGTTCTACAGCTGTTGTAATCAAATGTGTTCCATGGCTCTTACGAGAAAATGCAATTCCCTTAATGGCCGTATTAATAGCCTCCGAACCTCCGCTCGTAAAAATAATCTTATCTCGTCGAACCCCAAGCCACTGGGCAACCTGATTTCGGGCATTTTCCACCGCCTGCTTCGCATGACGCCCTTCCCCATGCACACTGGAAGGATTGCCATAACCACTGTCAAGATAAGGGCTCATCATTTCTGCCACCCCAGGCAAAAGGGGCGAGGTGCTATTATAATCTAGATAAACACGTGGATGAATGGTAGCCATAAGGGTAGGATTTTACACCATTTTAAGAATCAATCCTACAGTGATTTTTGTATTGTGAAATAGAAAATGAAATTTCTTCCAAATCTCAACGACTCGTGACTATAATCATTGTATGTACGCCAGGGAAGCTGGCGTCTGCTATCGGGTGCGAAGTAGACAGAGTATTTCTAGTCCCGACACGACAAGCAAGAGAGGCAAGCACCGTGTAGCGAGTTTTGCGCATGTTAGGTAACGAAGCATGTGAAGTGTAAAC
>JACOUC010000067.1 GCA_016178055.1 Chlamydiota bacterium
CTTTGAGAGAGTTTACATTTCTCAAGAATGTTTCGCGTATCCGCAATATTTCTAAAGGTATAGACGCCTTCCTTATCCACCCCTTCAATCAAGGGAATAAAGGGATTGCTTCCCGTGGCAAGAAGGAGGAGGTCATAAGAAATGAGAGATCCGTCAGATCCTGTAATCACCTTGCTTGCCGGATCGATGTCGATGGCTTTGACCCCGAGTAGGAGTTTAATTTTATTTTTTTCATACCATTCTTTGGTATTGATATAAATCTCTTCTTCCTTTTTTTCTCCGGATAAAACGGCTGAAAGAAGAATTCGGTTATAGTTGTAATAAGGCTCTTCACTCAAAACAGTGATTTTGAAGTCAGGTTCACGTTTTAAAATCTCATCGACACAGGCCATTCCAGCCATTCCATTTCCGACGACGACCAGATGTTTCGATCGTGTTTGAGGGTCATTAACATCCATAATGGGTCTCCTTTGTAACTTCTATAATTGCAATAGGCTGCTTCTTAAATTTACTTCGTTTTCGTGAATAAGGCCCTGGGCAGCCTAGAGAGCAAATATCATGCCAATATGATGCTAAGGTTTATTTACAGGTTAAAACCTCTGGCAGAAAGAGGCTTTACTTTATCAGTATGGAATTTTTTGATGAAAAGAGACCAGGGTGTTACTTTTCTGTCCCTATATCATCTTGATCCTGGGCTGGGATTAGAAATTGCTTATGGATTAAGATTTTGCTAATCGAAGTTGATTCCACCCAATAAAGATGGTCACGATGAGCAGACAAGCCGTGCTTAAAAATGGAAGACGAAATCCGACGTGGTAGAGAAATCCACCCCAAGTGGGACCGAGGACCCTGCTGAGGCTAGCAATCCCTTGAGAGGTTCCCATCATTTTTCCTAATTTAGAAGGATGGGCTTCCTTGGAGATGAGGCTGTTAAGGGTTGGAACATTCAGGCTTCCTCCCAGGCTCATTAATCCCAAGGTTAGAATGAGCGAGTGTATTGAAGAGGAAAAGGGAATAAGCGCTAGGCCCAGAGTCAGCAAAATATTCCCTGTAAAAAAAAGTTTCACTTCCCCAAATTTTTTGACCAAATGTTTAATCAGTCCTCCTTGGATGAGGATTGCAATTCCTCCCATAAGCGCAAAAAGCATTCCAACCTTTTCAGCCGAGAGTCCTAATTGACGATTACAAAAGAGAGGAAAAGAGCTATAAAGATTCGCTTGTGCAAAGATAATTAAAAAAAGGGCCAAAATAAGTTTAGGAATTGGAGATAAGCCTTCTTCTGATTTATTTGGGATGATCAAACGCCAAAAGGATTTTGAGAATACGCTGAACTTTTCAATTCCATTGTTTTGAACTGGAGGATGTCCCGTCGTGATGGTTTCGGGAAGTTTGAAGTAGACAAGTAAAAAACTAAGGAAAGAAAGAAGGCTTGCAAAAAATCCAGGAACGACAAATCGAAAATTTTCAGTCAAGTGAAAAAACTGTGACCATTTGGGGTGAATCAGCAAAGTCGAAACCGCAGGCCCGATCACAAAACCAATTCCAAAAGCAGCGCCAATTAAACCCATTCCTTTAGCTCGATTTTCATGGGTGGTCACATCGGCAACATAAGCTTGAGCTGTTGAGATGTTTCCACCCATCATTCCTGCTAGGAGCCTCGAGAGAAAGAGGACTCCGAGGGATTGAGAAAATGCAAAAAGAAGGTAAGCCGCTGATGCTCCAAAGGTGCTCAGGAGCATGATCGGCCGTCTTCCCACATGGTCAGAGAGTCCTCCCCAGATAGGGGAAAAAATAAGTTGGGCAAAAGAATAAATGCTGTAGAGAAGACCGACCTGAATAGGACTTGCATGAAAGACCGAGGCATAGAAAGGCAAGAGGGGCAGGATGATTCCGAATCCCATCAGGTCAATCAGAACAGCCAGGAATACTGTCAATAAAGGCGACGATTTTTTATTCATCTAAAATCACAACATGTTTAGATCTTCCGTTTGAATTTATGATTGAACTGATCTTGTTTCATATGAAGGTCTCCTGTTCCAGTAACCCCTCCAACTCCCCTTATTTTAAGGGGAGGGCTCCCCTCTTAATTTATTTTAATACATTCTAAAAAATTTGCTTTATGCTATCATATTTTTAAATTTTTTGTAGAGGTTGATTAAAATTTTTCTTATGTAAGATTTGGAGGGCTATGCCGATAGAAAAATTTCCACCCGGGCCGTCTTGGCGTTTTCCACCCCTTGTTTTGATACAGCTTCTTCGTAATCCCATTCCTTTTATGATGAAAATGATTCATGATTACGGAGATATTGCCCACTTTAAATTGGGACCCCAGCATATTTTCTTTATCAATCATCCCGACATGATTCAGGATGTTCTGGTCACTCATAATAAAAATTTTATCAAAGGGCAGGCCCTCAATCGAACAAAGCCTTTACTGGGAGAGGGGCTCCTCACCAGTGAGGGGGAACTTCATCTTAAACAGCGAAGATTGATTCAACCCATTTTTCATCGTAAAAATGTAGACGAGTATGGTGCTGTGATGACCGAGTATGCTGATCGCATCAGAGGTCGATGGAAGGATGGAGAGGTCTTGGATATTTCTCGTGAAATGATGCGGCTGACCCTTCTTATCGTTGCAAAGACTTTGTTTAATCGGGATGTCGAGGCGGGGGAGGCTGTTAAAATTGGAGAAGCTCTGAACACTTTGGTGGACGCATTTAAAACCATGATTCTTCCCTTTTCAGAATTTTTTGAGAAATTGCCTCTTCCGGGGATTCGTCGGTTGGTCAAGGCTCGTGAATTCTTGAGCTCCATCATCTATGAAATGATTGAAGAAAGAAAAGGTAGTCAGGAAAAACCTTGGGATCTTCTTTCATTGCTTCTGGCCGCACAGGATATGGAGTCGGGTGGAGAAAGGATGAGTAATAAACAGGTTCATGATGAGGCAATCACGCTTTTTCTTGCAGGTCATGAAACGACATCGAATGCCTTGACCTGGACTTGGTATCTCCTTTCTCAACATCCTGAGGTCGAGAAAAAATTGCATGAAGAAATTGATTCTGTTTTAAAAGGAAAACTTCCGACGATGGAGGATTTCCCGAATTTGAAATATACCGAAATGGTGTTTAAGGAGTCCATGCGTCTTTACCCGCCGGCGTGGGCGATTGGACGACGTGCCCTCAGTGATTACGAAATTGCAGGATATAAGATTCCAGCAAAATCCATCGTCGGAATGAGTCAATATGTAATGCATCGAGATCCCCGTTATTATTCTAATCCAGAAAAATTTGACCCGGGTAGATGGGCGACAGAGGCTCAGGCCCATATGCCAAAGTTTTCTTATTTTCCCTTTGGAGGGGGAGGGCGGATGTGCATTGGGGAGCATTTTGCATGGATGGAGGGAATACTGTTAATTACGACGATTGCCCAAAAGTGGAAAATGATTCTTGATCCTCATCAGAAAATCGCTCTTCAACCCGCGATTACGCTTCGGCCTAAATATGGAATGCGGATGAAATTAGAAAAAAGGTAAGTTTTTTTTCTTATCGTCTTACGTCATATCACTGGCACTTCCACCCGAGTCGCTCCCGTCTGAATGATGATGGTGGTTCTCTGAACCTGAAGAAGTCCCTCCCGTTGGTGTTGGAGGAAGGCTATTATTCTGAAGCCATTGATTCCAATCGGTTCCTGGGGGAACACCGTTTGAGGGGGCTCCCAATGTTGATGAAGAAAAATTTGAATTTCCATAGGGGTTTCCCTCTCCGTGATGCTGGGCCTCTTCCCATCCGTAATTTGATTGAATCTCTTGCTGAGTCGCTTGGGAACTTGCTGTTTGTGAATCGATGCTGGGATGATAAGCATCCGCTACGCTTTCTCCGACCGGGCTCCATCCAGGAGGAGGAGCTACAGGATTATAACTTTGCTGTACTGGAGGCCGAGGACTGGGGGGTGGAGGAGTCTCGCGGTATTCTCCATTATTGATTTGATCTTGAATTTGGTCCCGACGGATTTTGTTGTTTTTGAGGATGCGAATGGAGTCATCAATGTCTTGTTGAGGCTGATTTTTACGGGTTAACCAGTTGATGTAGTCTTCGTCGTTTTTGACAGATTGATTCGCATTATTTAAATCTTGTTGAAGATCACTTTTCGTGGGTTGACTTAATATGGAATTTTGTTCATTAATTTTTTGATCGATTGCTTCAATTTGTGATGTGAGATTCTGATTTTGTTGCTGAAGATTTGCATTCTCTTTTTGAAGTCTCTTGATATCGTAGGTTGCCTCTGCCATCGCAATCCCGGCATTCACGTCTGTCGGAATTCCTGTCGAAGTCCCATGTTGGTATTGAAGCTGAACAATCTTGGCTGCCAATTGCGCTATCTGTAAGTTATTCTGCACGGCTTGCGAGTTATTGTTATTGATTTGATTCTGAAGTTGTTGTTTTTGAACGTTAAGTTGTCCAATTTTGTCCCTTGCTGCTTGCTGTTGTGCGAGGGTAATTGGCGCTCCATTTCCCCAGGATGTGAACGAAAAAACAAACAAAATGAGTAAAATGACTCCTTTAGCCATTGAAAACTCCTACTTTTCAAGCTAGCACAAAATAGAAGGATTTCAAAATTTTGCTAAACAATATCTCCAGACCAGAGCTCTTCAAGAAAAATTTACAATCGGCAATGGTTTTACTCGCAATCGTGTGACCCCATCAGAAAGTAAAAGATCATATTTGTTATTGCAATACAAAAATTTAAATAATTCATTCAATCAATGGTATCTATTTTCTTGACTTAACCACTCTATATTGTGGTAGTCTTTATACAAGTGTCATTATGTTGTGTATTAACAGGGGGTGGGTGTGTATTTAAAACGTGTGGAAATGGTTGGGTTTAAATCCTTTGCGGAAAAAACGGTTTTAGAGTTTGAATTCGGTGTGATTGCCATTGTCGGGCCCAATGGTTGTGGAAAGAGCAATGTTGCTGATGCTCTTCGCTGGGTGTTTGGTGAGCAAAACCCCCGCCTTTTACGTGGGTCTCAGATGGAAGATGTGATTTTCGATGGGACCGATCAACGTAGGGCCATTGGTCGAGCAGAGGTTTCTGCAACCTTTGTTGAAGCAGAAGGAGTTCTTCCCCCAGGTTATCACGAAGTCACCATTACACGTCGCCTCTTTCGTTCTGGAGAAAGTCAATATTTTATCAATCAAAATGCATGCCTTTTACGCGATATTCGCGAGCTTTTTATGGGGACGGGGATTGGGACCAGTGCCTATTTTCTTTTAGAGCAGGGAAAAATTGATTTGGTGTTGAGTGCAAAACCTGAGGATCGTCGCACCATTTTTGAGGAAGCGGCGGGGATTATGAAATACAAAGTGAAAAAGGTCTCCGCTCTTCATCGCTTGGAGGGAACCGATGCTAATTTGATTCGTCTAGCTGACATTATTCGAGAGGTGAAACGCCAGATTATTTCTTTGGAAAGGCAGGCAGGAAAGGCCCGGCGCTATCAAGAGGCACGAGAGACTTTGAAGGGACTAGAATTGAAAGTTGCCAAGAAAGAATATGAGAATCGTCAAGCGGAGTTGGAAAAAGAAGAGAGAAAAATAGCAGGGCTTTCTTCTCAGAAGGATGGAATGGAAAATGAAGTGGCTTTTCTTGAGAAAAAAATTTCTGAAGTGAGGGGGCATCATCGAGCCATTTTTGATGAACTGAATCAACTCGAAAGAAATGAACTTGAACTAGATCATAAAATTCAGGGTGCAACGGGGGAAACCCGTTTGATTGAAGAACGGCTGATCGAGTTTCAATCCCGTATTCAATCCGATGAGGAAGAACTCCAACAGGCAAGTCAACGCGTAGAGGCCCTTAAAGTTCAGCTTCAAAAGGAAGAAGATGACCATCAGGCCTTTTTAGAATCTCATCGAGATCGTAAGGCAGATTTAGAGACCCGCCGACTGACTTTGGAGGATGTGATTCAGGAATTTGAGAGAAACTCAGAAGAATTAAAAAAGGCAAGGAATCGTTTTTTAAATTTAAAGGACAAGGAATCCCAGTTTAAAAACCAAATGATGGTTCATCATCATCGTGAGAAGGATCTTGTTTTAAGAAAGGAAAAACTGCTCACAGAAGAAGAAAAGGTGATGCTCCATCTCAAAGAAAAAGAAACTGAAAAGGATCAGTCCCAAATTTTGAAACATCGTCTTTCAGGTGAGGCACTTGAGATTGAAAATCAATTAAAATCCCATGTCTTGATCCGAGAATCGATTCAAGGACATCTCGCAAAAATTACTTTTGAAATTGAGCAAGAGAAGGAAAGGCTTTTGAAATGTACCGCTCGATCAGAGGTGGCCAGAGAGTTAGGGGCCTTGGAAAAAGAGTCTGTTTTCCCGGGTGAAGAAAAAGAAAGTATTTTTGAAGAGGTTCTTCAAATTCCTCTTAAATATCGAAAGGCGATTAAGACCATTTTAGGTAAAAAGATGAAGTGCGTTTTGAAGTCCAATCGCTCCCATATTGAAAAAAAGGAACAATCTATTTTTTATGCCCTTGATACTCAAGTGGATCTTTCATCTGGAATAGATTTCAGTTCTCTCTCAGGTTTTGTGGGGTATGCCAATCAACTCATTCAATCTCTTCCTCCATATCAAGAGGTATCTCGGGCGCTATTGGGTGACGTCGTTATTGTTAAAGATTTTAGTGCCCTGAAAGCCTTGGATCATTCTTGGCTAGGAAAGGCTCGTTTTGTTACTTTAGAGGGTGATTGTCTTGATTGGGATGGAACCTGGAGTTTTAATGGGGCTGCGGAAGAGGCCCATATTGATTGGCAGGCCTTGAGGGAAGAAATTGAAAAGTTATCCAAACGAATGGATGAATTAGTTCTTCTCAAAACCCCTCTAGAGGGAGAATTAGCCCAGGTGAATGGGCAGATTCAGAATTTTGAAGATCAACATCGCTTAAAGGAATTGGAATTGGCTAATGTGTCTGGGCACTTAGAGCGTCTGGGTGCGAAGGCCGATGATTTAAAGGTCGAACACTCAAGTTTATTGGAAGAGGAAAAGGAGTTAACGCTAGAGATGAATGACCTTGAAAAAATGGTTTCCCAAATTGCAACTCATTTGTCAGATCTTTCTCATGAGGAAAAAATTATTCAAGAAGAGATTGAACAGAGGGAAAAAGTAGGGAATGAATTGGTTCATGCCAAAGAGAAGGCCTTGGTGGAACTGGTAGAAGTAAAGGTCTTAACTCGGTCGATTGAGGAAGAAGAGGAGCGATTTTTGACAAGAATTCGTGACTTAAAGTCGAATTTAGAGAATTTAAATCAATGGATCGAAAAACGTTTACAGGATTTGGTTTTGTGGCGTTTGAAACAAGAAGAAAATCAGAACCGCATTATTTCATTGAAAGAAAATGTTAGAAATTTTAATGAAAGTCAGGAGTCTGTAAAATCGAGAAGAATCGAGGTCGCAGTTTTGGTTGCCCAGGTTTCAGACTCAATTAAAGAAGATGAGGAAGGCTTGGCTTTGAAAAATACTGAGCTTCAGTCGTTAAGGGAGCGTTTATCGGCTGCCGATCTTGCCAGGGCTCAAAATGTGCTTCACCGGGATCATCTGATTCAAAAAATAAAAGAAAAATATGATTTGGATTTGCCTGAAGTGGAAGGGGTCTGGGACGAGACTCCCATGGAAACGATTCATCAACAGGTGGCGGAGCTTCAGGAAAAATTGAGGCAAATGGGCGAGGTCAATTTAGTCGCGATTCAAGAGTTTGATGAATTAAAAACCCGTTATGAATTTTTAACGAAGCAGCAAGAAGATATGGTTCATGCAAAAGAGGATTTGACGGAGGCGATTCAGAAAATTAATGGGACCATTCGCGACCTTTTTCTCAATGCCTTTGAAAAAATTCGAGGAACGTTTAATGATATTTATCGAAAGCTTTTTGGGGGAGGCAGAGCCGTCTTAGAACTTTTGGATGATGGAAATGTTCTCGAATGCGGCATTAATATTTCTGCCCAGCCTCCCGGCAAGAAGCTTCAGGTGATCTCTCTTCTTTCAGGAGGCGAAAAGTCCATGACAGCCTTAGCTCTTTTGCTCGCCATTTTTAAAGTGAGGCCCAGTCCTTTTTGCTTTATGGACGAGATGGATGCGGCTTTGGATGAGTCAAATATCATTCGATTCCTTTCCCTATTGGATGAGTTTAAGGCTCAGACCCAGTTTGTCCTGATTACCCATAATAAAAAAACCATTGGTGTTGCTGATATTGTGTATGGCGTTACCATGGAGGAGTCAGGTGTTTCTAAGCTCGTGTCCATACGGCTTCCGAAATCAAATAAAGAAGAGCCTAGCCAGGAAGTGTTGGCGGTGGGATAAATATGATCGAGAAAGCAAGAGATTTCCCTATCTTTGAATGTTTGATAAATCCCGAATGGCAAGATCAGGGTTTAGCTTGAATTCTTTTCTCCCGTAGACAATCCAAGAACAAGCTGATCATAGGTGTGTTTTTGGTCGATGTCTTTTGTCTAGGTCTCAAAAACTGTTTTTACAATGTCAATATCACCCAAAATGATTATGAGACCCATTTGAAGAGAAAATGTTATCATGACGTTTCTCCGGTAGCTTGTGATCCTCGTTTGGCCAATCAAATTATTTACGGTGCGATTGAATATGCTCAAAGATTTGGGTTCGAACCTCAAGAAGATTTTAAATTAGCCAGATTTGTTCTCGATGAGCCTTTGGGAAGTGACGGTGCGTTTGATGTAAAATTTGGAAAAGAGGGGAAGCCTTTCTTCGTTGCTGGCCCTTATGATCCTGTAGATGAGATTCTTCAGAAGCTTTCGACCGTTGTGGGCGAAGGGAACTACTATTATTTGCATCCAGTCAGTTTATAATCTTGCATCTTGAACAAACAGGGGAGTCGCATGTTTCTTGAAACCTCAGAGGATACTTATAAAGCCTATCAGCGTTTTCTAAAAAGGGGAGAATACCGAAAGGCCTACCGTGCCTTGGAAAAATTACTCCATGCATTTTCAGATGATACTGATCTGCTAGAGGAGATGATTGATTTTTGCTTGTTGTCACTTAAGAAACCCGAACTGGCTAAGCCATGGCTTCTAAGGCTCATCAAAATTCGTGGATTATGGATCGATTATGCGCTTCTTTGCCAAATAGAAACGAATTGCAACCGTTTCAGTCAAGCGAAGGGATATCTCAAAAAAGCCAAGGAACTCCAAAAGACACAACGGGGAATAAAACCCAGGCGAAACCCCAAAAGGTTTTTGTCTGATCTTGAGGATTGTATTCAGTTTCAGGAAAATCGTGCTGATGCATTCGCTGATCAGGCGGTACAGTCTTTGCTTAAAGAGGTTCAGCTTCCTCATCAAAAGAGCCAACAGAAACGCTCCTCTCTACGGATTCGAAAAGCTGATCCTCAAGTCGAGATCAAGCCTCCAAAATCTTTGCAGGATGTTTCCCTTCCCTCTCAAGCTCAAACTCCGGTCTACAAAATACCCGTGAAGATTGAATTCTTTCAGGAAGAGTCTTGGCTAAAGCTTTTCGAAACTGAGCCGTCTTCATTGAAAGAATATCAACTTTGGCTAGATTATTCCCGCCTTGCCATCCAGAGAGGATTTGATGAGCTTCTGTGTCTACAAGCGATGCAGGGGGTTGAAAAGTACCGGTATCAAATCGAAACGGTGAAAAAGGTATTGAAGCATTTTCATGGAAGGGCTCTTCTATGTGATGAGGTGGGTCTTGGAAAGACCATTGAAGCGGGCATGCTGATCAGAGAGTATCTTTCACGAGGGATGGTAAAGAATGTTCTCATCCTCACTCCGTCTTCTCTCGTTTCACAATGGGCTGAGGAGATGCAGATGAAATTTGGTCTTGAATTCAAGACAACAAGCGATGGGGGATGGACCCAGGACCCCGCAAATTTTTGGAAACAAAAATTGATCATTGCCTCAATTCACACCGCAAAAAGGAATCAAAACGCGTTTCAGGTCGTTGAACAATTTTATGACCTTGTGATCGTTGATGAAGCTCATCATTTGAGGAATCGAACGACCCTCGCATGGCAGTTTGTGAACCAAATCAAGAAGAAATTCATTTTTCTATTAACAGCCACTCCTGTACAGAACAATCTCATCGAACTTTTTAATCTCATCACGCTTCTAAAGCCAGGCCAGTTTAAGACTGAAAAAATTTTTAGGCAGGAATACCTCCCCAAGGGAAACGAGAAGGCCCTAGCTCATCAGGATAAATTAAGGGGGCTCCTTCGGGATGTGATGATTCGAAATACCCGAAGCGCCATAGACCTCAAGCTCCCTAAAAGATTTGCCACAACGATCAGATTAGAGTCGTCGCCTATCGAAAAGGAAATCTATACCCGGCTCAACGATTATCTCTCTTCAAGAAAAGAGGACCTCAGTCAGCCGATGATTTACCTTCTCTTAAGAGAGGCAGGCAGCAGCCCCTTTGCCTTGAAAAGTAGCCTTCAGAATATGCTTCCCAACCTTTTGAAAAGTGGGAATGACCCCATTCCTGTTCAGGAGATTCTTGAGGCCATTTCTCATCTTCAGGATTCCTGTAAGGGAAGGGCGCTCATCGAGTTATTGCAAAAAAAATCTGAAGATAAGAAGGTCATCTTTACCCAATACCTTCAGAGCATGAATTATGTCATGGATCTCTTAGAGAGATGTGAAATTCCTTATGTGACATTCCGGGGAGATCACTCGGCTCAAGCCAAGGAGGAGGCGATTACAAGATTTAAAAACGACGTCCCTGTTCTTATCTCCACAGAATCTGGAGGAGAGGGACGTAACATGCAGTTCTGTAACACCCTCATTAATTTTGATATTCCCTGGAATCCCATGAGAATTGAGCAGAGAATTGGTCGACTCCATCGAATCGGTCAAACCCGGGATGTTTTTATCTTTAATCTGTCTATCAAAGAGACGATCGAAGACTATATTCTCGACATTTTAGAAAATAAGATCAACCTCTTTGAGATGGTGATTGGAGAAATCGAACCGATCCTGGGACATCGGGGAGAAGACAAGGACTTTGAGGAGGTTATTATGGAAATCTGGATGAAGGGGGCTCATCCAGAGCATTTGAAGAGCGGCTTTGAAGAGCTTGGAACTCAGCTCATCAATGCCAAGGGCGAGTATTTGAAATCTCAATCTTTCGTGACGAAAATATTTGGAGAGGATTACGAGATATGACACGGTCTCTTCCTGATTTCCTAGCCGATCTCCTAGAACATTACGACGCCGTTACCGAAAAAAAAGAGGACGGGACTCTTGAGGCCCTTCTTCCTCAGCCTCTCTCGAGAAGACTGGGACAATCTGATTACCTCAAGCTCCGTTTTTCTTATGATGAACTGAATCCTGAAGCTGTGGATGCCTCGTATGATTCAGCACTCTTTACTTCCATTGCATCCTTGGTCGAGGATCGAGGAAGGTTTGCCAGGGTGGTGCTTCGACCTGAACTTCCCAACGTTGAAAAACTCTCGAAGGTCATTCCAGAAAAAATCGATCTTGCAAACGCAACATTTCGACTGGATCAAGTGGAAGAAAAAAATATCTCGTATCTGCTTCTTCATTTCAAATACTCAGGATTGTCTGATGAAAAAGTGGAGGGGATTCTGTCATTGTTGGTTAACGAGATGACCCTATCAACAATCCCCTTTGAGTCTGATCTCATAGGGTTGAGTGAGACGCCAGAGAGGCTTGAGGGGATTGTAAAACAGGAAGTTCGACAGGTATTTCACGCCGCACAGGCTGTAAGCGTTTTGAAGGTCAAGGAGCAACTCAAGGATTTCATCATAAGCCTTGAAAAGAGGCTCAATCGTGATGTCCAAAGAGTAGATGAGTATTATGAAATTCTTCAAGAAGAAATAAAAAAAATGATCGAAAGAAAAGCCGTTTCAGAAGTTATACGCGAAGAGCGAGATGGGGTTTCAAAGACTGGAGAGATCAATAAATTGCAGCATCGGTTAGAAGCTGTTTTGAAAGAACGAGAATGGAAGATTCAGGATTTGGTTTCAAAATATGCTTTGAATATTCGAATCGAGCCCATTTCGGCTTTGCGCATCGAGACCCCGTCCTTTCTCTTCTGGATCAATATCAGGCGACGCCTTTCTTCACGGCCATTTCCAATCACTTATAATCCCATCACTCAACAGATCGATCCTTTGCCTTGCGAGTCCTGTTTTTACCCTGCTAAGCCTTATTCAATCTGTGATGACAAGTTACATATCCTTTGCAAAAACTGCTTAAAGACCTGTTCCCGATGTGGAAAAAAATTCTGTAGTGCTTGTAACGATCATCTCTGCCCAGGGGATAGAGGTTAATGATCCAATCAAAAATATCTATCCGCGGTGCCAGCGAGCACACTCTCAAAAATGTTCATTTAGACCTTCCTCACCATCAATTGATTGTTATAACGGGTGTGAGTGGTTCTGGAAAATCTTCTTTGGTCATGGACACCCTTTATCGAGAGGGGCAGAGAAAATTCTTCGAACTTCTTCCGGGTGATCTTCTTCCTTTCGGCATTCATATTCCACGATCTCAAGTGGACTCCATTGACGGTCTTCCGCCTGTTTTTTGTATGAGCGGGGAATCCTCTCGATCAACTTTACGTTCAACCATTGGTACGGTCACTGAAATAAGTGATTTTTTACGCATTTTGTTTTCAAGGGCGGGTGATATTTTCTGTTATCGATGTCACCGTCAGCTTCGGTCTTATACCCCCCAAGAAATGGTCGAAGAGATTTTAAAACTTCCTAAAAAAACATCGGTGATGATTTTAGCTCCCCTTCCTCAAGATGTCTCTATTGCCTGGCTTCGAAAGGAAGGATTTGTGCGAATTAGAATGGGAGGGGTTGTTGTTTCTCTAGAGGATTTAAAAGACCAGGTTAAAGGACCCATTCAATTGGTGATTGACCGCTTAAATCTCTCTAAGGATTCCAGGGGCCGACTTGCGGATGCTATTGAACTCGCTTTACGATATGGAGAAGGCCTTTTTCAGTGTGCTTCTAAAGACGGGTCTGAAGATCGAAGTTACAGTACGGATATTCGATGTCTAAATTGCAATATTCATTATGGTATTCTTTCTCCCAGCTTTTTTTCTTTTAATAGTCCTCAAGGGGCTTGTTCAAAGTGTCATGGGCTTGGAGTATTGGAAAAAGAAATCGTATGCCCGGAGTGCCAAGGGGCCCGACTCAAAAAAGAGGTTTTGTCCGTTAAATTAGATGCTTATTCTATGGCGGATCTTCAGGAAATGAATCTTTTAGAATTAAATCAAATTTTAAAGAAAATTCATTTTAAGGAGAAAAAAAGACAGGAAGTGGTAAAGGAAGTGATCCCCAGGATTAAGGCTCGTTTGGAGGTTTTAATTGAACTGGGATTGGGTTATTTGAGCTTAGGACGAAGTGTTCCGACTCTTTCCGGAGGAGAAATTCAACGGGTTAGAATGGCTGCTCACATGGCCTCAGGGCTGGTGGGTGTACTTTATGTTTTGGATGAACCAACGATTGGATTACATCCAAGCGAGGTGGATTCCTTGATTCAATTCTTGATGAGGATGAGGGATCAGGGGAATACTTTGGTTGTGATAGAGCATGACGAAGAAGTGATTAAATTAGCGGACCTGCTTGTGGAATTGGGACCAGGGGCGGGTCCTGAAGGGGGAAAAATCATTGCCATAGGAACTCCTCAAAAAATTAAATCATCAGAAAATACACCTACCGCTCAGCTTCTTCAACATGCCCTGAAGACGCCCTTTTCTTTCTCAAGAAAAGAACCAGAAGGTTTTATTCATCTTAAGGGGCTCTCTCGACATAATCTAAAAAACATCCATGCTCAAATTCCTCTGGGTGTTTTTTGCTGCATGACGGGTGTTTCAGGGGCAGGCAAGAGTACTCTGGTAGATTATTTATGTGAGATAGGAAGAGTTCGAGTGAAAAATCATCCGGACCTTGAAAATTTTGATGCAATAAAAAAAATGATTGTCGTTGATTCAAAATCGATTGCGGCTTCTTCGCGATCAATGATTGCAACCTATCTAGGCATTTTTGATGAAATCCGTTCCATTTTTTCCTCTGTCCCAGAAAGTAGAATGAGAGGGTTTACCGCTAAGCGCTTCAGTTTAATGGCTACTGGAGGACGTTGTGAAGCCTGTTTAGGGACGGGGACCACTCATATTGAAATGGTTTTAATGAGTGATCTGGATATTCCTTGCGAGATTTGCCAGGGCCTTCGTTATAATCGCGAAACATTGGAAGTGAAGTTTAAAGGGAAAAACATTGCAGAGGTTCTTGAAATGACTGCAAATGAGGCTCTTCTCTTTTTTAAAAGTATTTATCGAGTAGTCTCAAAAATAAATTTTTTAGATGAGATTGGGTTAGGGTATTTAAAATTAGGTCAATCCACGGCGAGTCTCTCGGGAGGTGAATCCCAAAGATTAAAACTGGTAACAGAACTTTCGAAACATCGTCAAAAAGGAACATTATTTATTTTAGATGAACCCAGCCAAGGGCTTCATCTATCAAATTTGTATCAGGTTCTTAAAATTCTCTTTCGCCTCCGGGATCAGGGAAATTCAATTTTAGTGATTGAACATGATTTAGAAGTGATTCGTTTGGCCGATCATATCATTGATCTTGGCCCGGGGGCAGGCCCGGAAGGAGGAAAGATTGTTGCACAAGGAACTCCTGAAGAAGTGGCAAAATGTGAGGGCTCTAAAACGGGAAGATATTTGAAAAAAGTGGTTCTGAATTAGCATAGAATTGGGGTCACATAGAATTGGGGTCAGAATTGGGGTCAGGTCTTGAAATATCAGTTTTACCGCAATCGTGTTAGATTTAAGAATGGTCAATTAAGATTGTTTGATGTGAAGCCTTACTTGAATAAAGGAATTTTTAAGGAATTGAAGAATGAGTCTTACTTTAAAAAAGTACGGATCGTTTGGGGTGGGATTGGATGGCCAAATGAGCAAGATTTGAGCTCGGATACGTTGTATTATGGTGGGCTTCCGTCTAAAAAAAAAGTAAAGATATGTTTGTCGTGATGAGTAAACCTCTTTTTATACCTGTATTGGTACTTTAAAACATTGGAGAAAAATATGTCTAAAAAATTTCTTTTTGCAGTTTTTATCTTTTTGATTTTCGGAGTTAGCTTTTCAAACGCTGCCGAAAAAAAAGTCATCGAAGGTTTTGATTCGCCGGAGAGTATTGCGAGTGATGGGAAGTATGTTTATGTTTCGAATATGGGAAAAGAGTTGAAGGCGACGGCGAAGGATGGAGATGGTTATGTCTCTAGATTGTCGCTCGCGGGGGAAGTACTGGATAAACAATTTCTTCCTGAAAAGGGGATGCTGAATTCTCCGAAGGGGATTGCGATTGTGGGGCATGTTCTTTATGTAGCGGATGTGGACCATTTAATCGGTTTTGATTTAAAGACGCGTCAACAGGTGATGGACATTGATTTTTCGAGTGAGAAGACGCTTTTTTTAAATGATGTTGCTGTAAAAGATGCCCACACGCTTTTTGTGTCTGCAACGGATCTTGGTAAGATTTTTCAAGTCCGACTTTCACCTGTAAA
>JACOUC010000068.1 GCA_016178055.1 Chlamydiota bacterium
AAGTTCCCCTTACCGAAGCCACGGATCGTCCATCGCTTTTATATACCGTCAAAATTGAGTGAGGCTTACTGAAGAGCCGTATGCGGAAAATCCGCACGTACGGTTCCGTGAGGGGCATTGAAATATATGTCTACTCGACAGAAGTGCCGGATTTTTTAGTCTTTGAACTTTAAACTTTAAACCTTGAACTGTTTTTAGTAAAGTACGATTTCATGATGAAAAAGTTTTCATGGCTTTTGTTGTGGGCTACAATTATTTTTTCTTTTCCGAGCATCTTCAAGGGCGAAGAAGTATCTCAAACGAGAGGTCCTCTTTTGGGGGAGAAGCTCACCTATGCTCTTCGCTGGGGAGTTCTTCCGATTGGATGGGCCACGCTTCATGTCTCTTCCATTGAAGAGTACGAGGGACATCCTGTTTATCATGTGGTTGTCAAAGGATGGTCCAATGCCTTTCTTTCGACTTTCTACAAAGTAAGGGACTATGCTGAAACTTACATCGATGTTGATGGCCTTTTCTCGTGGAAATTTTACAAAAAACAATTTGAAGGGGGATATCAATCTGAAGAAGTAATGGAGTATGATCAGAACCGTCATCATGCCGTGTATCATTCTCTTAAAAATGGTTCGATGAAGGAAATGGATATTCCTCCTAAAGTTCAGGATACCTTGTCGGCCATTTACCTTTTTAGAACACTAGCCCTCAAAACGGGAGAGAGTGTTTTTATGGATGTGAATGCCGATGAGAAGAATTGGCATTTAGAAATTAAGGTTCTGGATTTTAAGAAGGATTGGGAAGTTCGTCGTTTAGGAATTTTTGATGCTTTTTATGTTGAGCCCCTTGCCGAATTTAAGGGGTTGGTTGAGAAACGTGGAAAAGTCTGGGTTTGGATTTCAGCCGATCGACGTCGACTTCCGCTGCTTGTTAAAAGCAAGCTCCCCTTTGGAAGTGTGACGGCAACGTTGGTGAAGGTGGAAGTGGTAAGACACGATGGATGAGGGATGATGGGCTCAAGGCTCGAGGCTCGAAGCTCGAGGCAAAAGCAAAAAAAGCAGAAGTATTTACCTCGAGCCTTGAGCCTCGAGCTTCGAGCCAGTCAGAATTTTAAAACTCTTTATTGACTTTTTAGGCCTCTTTCTATTTGATGGTGCACATCATGCAACTCAAATTTAAAAAAATACTATCTTCATTTAAAAATGCTAAGGTTTTTGTTGTTGGGGATTTGATCTTAGATTGTTTTGTGTGGGGAAAGGTTCGGCGTATTTCTCCTGAGGCCCCTGTTCCAGTGGTGGAGGTTGAAAGGGATTCTTTTGTTCCTGGAGGGGCTGCGAATGTTGCCCATAATATGTGTGCATTGGGTGCAAAGGTCTGGCTTGCAGGAATTGTCGGAAAGGATGATGAAGGGAAGCGTCTTTTGACCCAGCTTAAAGAGCGTGGCATGATGACAGAAACCATAAGGGTTGATTCATCGCGTTCCACGTCCTTAAAAACAAGGGTGGTTGCCCATCATCAACAAGTGGTTCGTATCGACCGTGAGGTTTTATCAGAACTTAAAGAAGATTATTTAAAGAAAATTTTGAATGACTTCAAACGTTTAAGTCCTTCAATGGATGCTTTGGTGATTGAAGATTATGGAAAAGGAGTGGTCACTCAAGCATTGGTTTCACAGCTGATTTTGATCGCAAAAGATCGTTCAATTCCGGTTGCAGTTGATCCTAAAAAAGGACATCTTTTAGATTATCAGGGAATTAGTTTTACAACGCCTAATCTTGAGGAGGCAGCCTATTTTGCGGGCGTAGAGGATGGAAAAGAAGTTTCGGTCGAAGAGATTGGAAAAATTTTGTTAGAAAAATGGCAATGTCAGGCGGTTCTCGTTACTTTGGGAGAGAAGGGGATGTGTCTTTTTGAGAAAGATAAAAACCCTTATTTTATTCCCACACAGGCACGTGAGGTCTATGATGTGAGTGGAGCCGGGGATACGGTGATTGGAACCTTTGTGCTGTCGGTGATTGGGGGAGCTCACTTCAAAGAGGCAGCTCAGTTGGCCAATCTTTCAGCAGGGATTGTGGTCGGTAAATTGGGGACGGCGGTTGTTTTTAAAGATGAAATTGAGAAGGAGCTCGACAATGTCAGGTAAGATTAAAGCTGTTTTTCTGGATCGGGATGGCACTTTGAATGAGGATGTAGGTTATGTGAGTAAACCGGAAAATTTTAAACTCATTTCAGGAATTAAACCCCCTCTTCTTCTGTTGAGGCAAATGGGTTTTAAACTTTATGTGGTGACCAATCAATCTGGAATAGGCCGTGGAATGATCACACCGGAAAATTTAAATCTCATTCATGAAAAGATGTTAGAGGAGTTTAGTCAGGATGGTATTGATATTGATGACGTTTCTTTTTGCCCCCATCGACCCGAGGAAAAATGCCTGTGTCGAAAACCTCAAGCTAAAATGATTAAAGATTTGGCGAAAAAGCATCATATAGAACTCAACAATTCTTATGTGATTGGAGATAAGATCTCAGATGTTTTAACAGGAAAGAATGCCCAGTGTAAGACCATTCTCCTTCTTTCTGAAAATGAGGGGGTTAACTTGGATGAGGATGATGATGAATGGCCTTCCCCGGATTATGTTGCAGATGATTTGAGCGGGGCTGCCGAATGGATTTTGAAGGATAGCGGCGCGTTGGAAGCGATTAAGGTGGAGATTGGGTTAAAAAGCAGTTCAAAGTTAAAGGTTTAAAGAAAAAACAGATGAAAGTAATTGGTGTTATTCCTGCACGGCTTCATTCAACTCGATTTCCGGGAAAAGTGCTGGCCGATTTATGTGGGAAGCCGATGATTCAACATGTCTATGAGAGGGCGAGGCTTTCAAAATATTTAAGTGATTTGTGGGTGGCCTGTGATGATGCTTCCATTGTGAAGGCGGTCGAAAGTTTTGGAGGAAAGGTGAAACTCACTTCTTCCCATCATGTGAGTGGAACAGATCGTGTTGCAGAGATTGTCAAAGATATTCCATGTGATGGAGTGATCAATATTCAGGCGGATGAGCCTTTGCTAGGTTTATCCATGGTGGATCAAGTGGTTGAGGGACTTCTGGAGCCCGAGGCTTCAGTAAGCACCCTGGCAAAGGTTGTTGAAGAAGGGAAAGATTTTCGAAACCCCAATGTTGTGAAGGTGGTTTGTGACGAAAAGGGATTTGCTCTTTATTTTTCAAGGGCAGCTATTCCTTATTTAAAAAGTCCTCAAAAAGGAATTCCTTTTCAAGGGTTAAGGCATATTGGACTTTATGGATACAAAAAAGATTTTTTAATGGAATTTTCAAGGCGAAGTCCTTCCTCTCTCGAATTAATCGAGAGTTTGGAGCAGTTGAGAGTTCTTGAAATGGGGCGAAAAATAAAGGTCGTGCTGACAAGTGAAAATTCAATAGGGGTGGATACCCCGGAGGATTTAGCCCGAGTTTCTCGTCAGATTTCGTAGCGAGACCGTCAAGTCCGCTTTGGATGCGAGGAAGACGACCGAGGCCGTACGAGACGTACTCGACAGTACGTTGAGTAGGGCCGACCGAGTCTGACGACGCAGACGAGGCGGACTTGACGGTCGCAGTAGAAATGTGATGAGAAATTTGGGCAAAAGGAGGTGAAAAAACTTTTATGGCAAAGTACATCTTTATAACGGGTGGTGTTATTTCTTCTTTGGGAAAAGGAATTGCTTCTGCTTCGATTGCACGTTTGCTTGAGGAAGCAGGTTTAAAAGTTACCCTTCAAAAACTTGATCCCTACATTAATGTGGATCCTGGAACGATGAGTCCTTATCAGCATGGCGAAGTTTATGTGACGGAGGATGGGGCTGAGACCGATTTGGATTTAGGACATTATGAACGGTTTACGTCTGCAAAAATGACCAAGGCCAATAATTTTACAACGGGACAGGTTTATGACACCGTGATTAAAAAAGAACGTCGAGGAGACTATTTAGGAAGAACGGTTCAGGTGGTTCCTCATATTATTGATGAGATTAAAAGGCGAATTCGCCGCTTGAGCGAACTGGATCCCTCCTTGGAGGTTATCATTGGAGAAGTAGGGGGAACCGTAGGGGATATTGAAGGACTTCCGTTTTTGGAGGCCATTCGTCAATTTCGTCTTGATTTGGGCGCTCAAAATATTCTTTATATCCATTTGACCTATGTTCCTTATATTCGGGCAGCGGAGGAGATGAAGACCAAGCCTACTCAGCATAGCGTGGGGACACTACGCCAGATTGGTATTCAACCGGATATTCTGCTTTGCCGGACTGAACTTGACCTTTCAGAGGATGTAAAGAGAAAAATCGCCCTTTTTTGTAATGTGGATCCCAAGGCAGTCATTCAGGCAAAGGACGTTGATTCTATTTATAAAGTCCCTCAACTGTTTGCCCAGGAAGGTTTGGGGGAACTCATTATTCAAAAGTTGGCTCTCAACGCAAAAAAATCTTACAGTACGCCCTTGAATGAGGTCATCAAAAGAATCGATCATCCTAAACAGATTGTTAAAATTGCGGTGGTCGGAAAATATATTGAGCATCAGGATGCCTATAAAAGTATTTACGAGGCCATTATCCATGGCGGGATTGCAAATGATGTCAAGGTCGAAGTGACAAAAGTAGATGCAGAAAAAATAGAAAAGGATGGGCCAGGTCTTTACCTCAAAGATGTCAATGGTATTCTCGTTCCTGGCGGATTTGGAACCCGTGGAATCGAAGGGAAAATTTCTGCGATTCAATATGCACGGGAAATGAAGGTTCCCTTTTTGGGAATTTGTTTAGGGATGCAGTGTGCTGTGATTGAATTTTCCCGTCATGCGTGTGGTTTGGATAAGGCCAATAGCAGTGAGTTTGAACCTGAAACGCCTCACCCTGTCATTTGCCTTCTTTCTGAGCAGCAGGGAGTTAAGAATTTAGGAGGGACGATGCGTTTGGGGGCCTCCGCTTCTGAGTTAAAACCCGGATCTAAAGTTTATAATATTTACGGGCGACATCGAGTGATTGAAAGGCATCGTCACCGTTATGAAGTGAATAATGCCTATCGGGAAATTTTAGAGAAAAAGGGTATGAAGATCACAGGAACAACTTCGGATGGAATGCTTGCTGAATTGATCGAATTAGAAAATCATCCCTGGTTTGTTGCTTGTCAATATCATCCTGAGTTTTGTTCAAAACCAGATTTTGCACATCCTCTTTTTGCAAGCTTTATTCAGGCAGCAGTGGAGAAATCAAATATCAAAAGTCAAATATCAAAATGACATATTAAAATTTAAAATTTTTCAATGTCCGAGTCAGTATAGAAATTTTGATATTTGGTTTGTCATTTTGATTTTTGATATTTGATTTTTGGATTTAAAAGTAGGTTGAATGATGACTGATACAACTTTTTCTCAGAAAGTAAAAGACATTAAAGTAGGCTCTATTTTCATTGGTTCTGGCCGTCCACTCGTTTTTATCGCGGGTCCTTGTGCGATTGAAAGTGAGTCGCACTGCCTGATGATGGCTAAGGCCCTTGACAAAATTTTTCGAGAGAGATCGCTTTCCTGGATTTTTAAGTCCTCTTACGACAAGGCAAATCGTACTTCCATTGAATCCTTTCGAGGACCGGGATTAAAAAAGGGATTGAAGATTTTAGAAAGAATAAAAAAAGAGGTGGGCGTTCCCATTCTCACAGATGTCCATTCTGTAGAAGAGGTTGATTGTGTGAGTGAGATCGCGGACATTGTTCAAATTCCCGCTTTTTTGTGTCGTCAAACGGATTTGATTGTGAGTGTGGCTAAAGAGGCTAAGGTTATTAATATTAAAAAAGGACAATTTCTGGCTCCCTGGGATGTAAGGAATGTGGTCAAAAAAGCTGCTCAGGCGGGGGCAAAAAACATTTTAGTAACGGAAAGAGGTTTTACCTTTGGTTATAACAATTTAGTAAGTGATATGAGGAGTTTGCCCATCCTACGTTCATTGAGTTATCCAGTTATCTTTGACGCGACGCACAGTGCTCAATTACCTGGGGGAGAGTCTAAAAGATCCGGGGGAGAGCGTCAGTTTGTTTTGCCTCTAGCCCGTGCAGCGGTTGCAGCCGGTTGTGATGGTCTTTTTATGGAAGTTCATCAAAATCCCGATCGAGCTCCTAGCGATGGACCGAATATGGTCCGTTTAGCCGATTTGCCAGAATTGCTCGATCAAGTTGTTGATATAGATGAGGTGGTGAGGAAATGGGGAGTGAGATGAAATTCAAATATCAAAAATCAAATATCAAAGTGACATATTAAAAATCAAAATGTTTCAATGTCTGGGTGCCTATAGAAATTTTGATGTTTGGTTTGTCGTTTTAATTTTTGATGTTTGATTTTTAAATTAAAAAAACATTGGATGAAAAATGAAAACAAAACTGAAAGAAGAATTATCCGAATCCTTACGGATTGCTCGCATGGTGATTAAGACCGAGGCCGAGGCGATTTTGGCGCTTTTGGATCGAATTGGAAATGAGTTTGAAGAGGCTGTGGAACTCCTTTATCGCTGTGAGGGCAAGGTCATTGTTACAGGGATGGGGAAGCCAGGTATCATCGCTCGAAAGATATCGGCAACCTTTAATAGTACGGGAACGCCCTCTCAATTTATTCATCCAGCTGAGGCCAGTCACGGAGATTTGGGAACGGTGCTAGAAAAGGATGTGATTGTTATTATTTCAAACAGTGGTGAAACGGATGAGATTAAGAATCTCCTTCCTTTTCTAAGGCGTTTGGGCGCAAAGGTGATTGGGATGACCGGAAATCTTCAATCAACTTTAGCAAAGACGGCCGATATTGTTTTAGATATATCCATTCAAAAAGAGGCATGTCCTTTGGGGCTTGCTCCTACGGCCAGTACCACGGTGAGTCTTGTGATTGGTGATGCCTTATGCATGGCCCTTCTAGAGAAAAAGGGAATTAAACCTGAGGATTATGCCCTCTTTCATCCGGGGGGTAGCCTCGGTAAAAAACTGACGCTTCGGGTCAGCGATATTATGAGAACAGGGGATATGAACCCCATTGTTCGTTCAAATCTATGCGTCAAAGATGTTCTTTTACGGATTACCTCGGCTCATGCAGGTGCAGCCAGTGTGATTGATGAATCTGGACTTCTAATTGGAATTTTCACAGATGGAGATCTTCGTAGACACCTGGAAGGGGATTCGAATGTTCTTCATCGAAATGTGCGGGATTTGATGACGCCACATCCTAGGACGGTTGAGAGAGATAAAATGGCTGTGGAGGCTTTAAAGATTATGAAGGATTTGCGGATCGATGAACTTCCGGTGATCGATAGTGAAGGACGTCCTGTGGGGCTTTTGGATGTTCAGGATTTGATTAAGAATGGGATATTTTAACAAAATCAAAAATTAAAAATCAAAATGCAAAATGACAAATCAAAATTTAAAATGTCTCAAAAAAACGCTGCAGATAAATTTTGGATTTTAATATGTCATTTTAATGTTTGATTTTTGGTATTTGATTTCATTTTTTATGGGCTATGAGTGAATTTAAAGATAAACGTGTGGTTCATTCTTCTATTCTAAAGAAAATCAAAGTCCTCGCCATGGATGTCGATGGTGTGTTGACGGATGGCGTTATTTATTTGGATAAAAAAGGTGATGAGTTTAAAACTTTTCACGCCTTAGATGGTTTAGGGATTGTTCTTGCTAAGAAGTCGGGGCTTAGAACTGCATTGATCAGTGCGCGTGAATCCCTTGCTTTGACCAGACGTGCAAAAGAATTGGGGGTGGATGCGCTCTATCAAAATCGTTTGGAAAAGAAAGAAGCTTTTCTCGATCTGGTCAGAAAGTTTTCGGTCACTCCCAAGGAAGTGTGCTATGTGGGGGATGATTTGATTGATCTGGTCATTTTACGTCAGGTTGGTTTTCCAGTGGCTGTTTCAAATGCAGTCGAAGAAGTTAAAGAACACAGCTTTTATGTAACGTCTCATTCAGGAGGACGAGGTGCTGTTCGTGAGGTTATCGAAATGATTCTTAAAGCTCAAGGGAAATGGGAAGAGATTGTAGAAAAATATCTTTAGGGCTTCAAAAGTAGGAAAGTGGGTGTTTATGAAAGTATTTGAGGTTATAAATTTTTTTCAAGAGAGGTAGCGGGGCTTTCAAGAAGGATGGATGTAATCTGAAATCTAAAGTTTTCTTTTCCTTTTTGCTTCTAGCTTCTAGCCTCAAGCCATCTCTCCTAGCTGACTCTTCGACAGGAGAGATAACAGGTGGATTTCGTTTTGTTTCCCCAGGCTTTGAAAATCAAAAACGTTGGAAGGTTGAAGGTGAAAAAGCTCAATTCCTTCCTGGAGATGAAATTGAGATTCGCCCTGTTCATGGAATTGTCTATGGACGCAATGAGCCCGATTATCTGATTGAAACAGAGTGGGCTCGGGTACACCAAACCACGAAGGATATATGGACCGATGCCCCCGTTAAGATTATCCGGGGTAATACGAAAGTTACAGGACTGGGGTTACGCTGGAATACTGGAAAGAAAACAGCAAGGATTGTCAGTCAAGTAAAAATGAATTTGGATTTGGGAGAAGCTAGAATTCAACGATGAAAATTCAAAAATCAAATATCAAAAATCAAAGTGACAAATCAAAATTTAAAATGTCTCCCTTGCAATAGCATTAGAAATTTTGGATCTTAATATGTCATTTTGCATTTTGATTTTTGAATTTTGAATTAACAGTTTATTTTCATCTATACGAGTGAACAGTTTATGGAGATAACAATGCAACTAAGGCGCAAGATGTCTTCCTATTGTTTGTTTTTTTTACGAGCCTACCTTTTGAGTTTTGGTTTCTGGTTTCTTGGAGTAGGACTTTCACTTTCTGCTGAAGAACCCAAGGCAAATTCTCAGACTACGATTACTTGTAAAGGGCCCTTGGATATGGATTATGATCATCATAAGGCTGTTTTTCATCAAGATGTTGTCGTGCGTGATCCTCGAATGAAGATGACTGCGGATGAAATGACCGTTTATTTTCAAGAAAAATCTAAAACCATTGATAAAGTGATTGCGGTGGGCCATGTCCGCTTTCGTAAGGAAGAAAAGAGCGCAAAGGCTAAGCAGGCGATTTATACTGCAGGGGATGGAAAAGTTGTGTTGACGGGGGACCCCATGGTAAAAAAAGGAGAGGATGTTATCACAGGAGAAAAAATTACATTTTACCGTGATGACAGTCGAATGTTGGTTGAACCTAACGCAAAGTTAGTACTCTATTCTGCTGGGAAAGACGGAGCTGAACAGGATTGGCTGTGACGATTTTAGATTTCGGATTTCGGATTGCGGAATTCTGGAATCATTATTTAAAGAATACGAAATCCATGATCCGAAATTAATTTAGGGAGTGAAACGACTTAACATGCAGCTTTTACGTACGGAAAATTTGGTAAAATCCTATCACCGAAAACGGGTGGTGAGTGAAGTCAATATTGATGTCAATGAAGGAGAAATTGTTGGGCTTCTGGGGCCCAATGGGGCTGGGAAGACCACTTCTTTCTATATGATTGTAGGGTTGGTGCGGGCTGATTTTGGAAAAGTCTTTTTTAAAAGCAAGGATGTAACTTTGATTCCGATGTCAACTCGTTCACGGCTGGGCATGGGATATCTTGCTCAGGAACCCTCGATCTTTCGTAAATTAACAGTGGAAGAAAATATTCTTGCGATTTTGGAAATGCTTCCTTTAAAACGTTCAGAGCGTAAGAAACGCTTGGTTGAATTAATGGATGAACTTGAACTTTCCCCTTTGGCAAACCATAAGGCCTATACCCTTTCAGGAGGAGAGAGACGTCGCCTTGAAATTACGCGAGCTTTAGTCACTCGCCCTTCTTTTCTGATGCTGGATGAGCCTTTCTCAGGGGTAGACCCTATTGCAGTGACAGATGTGCAAAAAATTCTTCAGGGATTAAAATCAAAAGGCCTCGGTATTCTTTTAACCGATCATAACGTGAGGGAAGCTCTTTCCGTCACAGACCGGACCTACCTTATTTATGAAGGAAAAGTTTTAAAGTCAGGGACCTCTGAATTTTTAGCCAATGATCCTGAAGCAAGAAAACTTTATTTGGGTGAAAAATTTTCAATGTAGTTACTTTTCCACTAGGTTCTTTACCCGAAGACGAGCTCGATTCAGACGGGATTTAACCGTTCCAATTCGGCAGCCTAAGACGTGACAAATTTCATCATAGGACATTCCCTTTACATCTCTTAGAAACATGGCTGTTCGGCTGGGTTTGTCTAAAGTGCGAATGGCATTTCTTACTTTTCTCATGGCCTCAGCGTGAACAATTTCTTCTAACGAAGAGGGACCCGGATCTGCAATTTTGTCGACCAGCTCTCCCCCATTTCTATCACTGGGTTCATTGAGGGAAATGGCGATGTGCTTTCGACGTTGGGTCCACCAACGGCGTCGACGTTGGCAAAGCTTTACAACAATACCCAAAAGCCATGTTGAAAATTTGGATTTCCCTTTAATTTTTTTAATGTCTTGAAAGGCCTGTATGAAAGCTTCCTGTTCAATGTCTTTTGCTTCATCAGGATCTCCAAGATTTTTTAAGGCGATCGCATAGACCTCTTTCTGAAATCTAAAAATGAGTTCCTCAAATGAGGCTCGATCTCCGCTTTGAGATTTCAGAATAAGGCTTTCTTCAGGAACGTGGCCCAACGGTCGCTCGAAAGAAACTGGGGTTAGCATAAACCCTCCCTTTTGATTTTCAACGACAGAGTTTTTTCTAAAAACAAACTCTTTAATCATGATCTTTCGGGATGATCCCACCACCTGCTGTTGACCTTAGGGTTGTCCGACTTGTCGGACCCACCTTCGGTGGTACAGCAGGTGGTGGGATGATGAAATGACCCTCTCGAGGAAAATTCTTACGCGTCCCGCACCCTGTGAGACTAAACAATGGAGACATTACCACTAAGTTCATTATAACAAAATTGAGTGAAAGAGTTAAGAATTAACAAAATTAAGAGTCGTTCGGATCTTCTTCCATAAAATGGGATCCAATCACTCTCAGACTCACTCTTACTCAAGCGAAAATGTAAAAACTCTCTCCTCCCATCCTGATGGATCCCATAAGCCACTCACTCACGTGGTAGTTGGGAGCATTTTCCGCCTTGAAAGGGTGGAAAAGAGGGTGATATAGTGCTACCCTCATGGTTGTTCTTGAAGGAGATTATTTGTGGATTCTATTAAAGTGGGTTTAATTGGATTTGGAACAATCGGGACGGGAGTAGTCAGAATTCTTCAGGAGAATTCGGAGTTGATGACTTCCCGATCGGGTGTTCAGCTTGAACTGGTCAAGATTGCTGATCGAGATCTTAAGCGAAAACGGACAGTCGAGGTGAATCCTTCCTCATTGACGACGGATGCGGAAGAAATTCTGCGAGATCCTCAGATTCAAATTGTGATCGAGCTCGTGGGCGGGATTCATCCGGCGAAAGAATTTATTTTAAAGGCTTTAAAACAAGGTAAACACGTGGTCACGGCCAATAAGGCCTTATTGGCCGAACATGGGAAGGAATTGCTTGAAACGGCGGCCCGTTTGGGAAAAAATCTTTTTTTTGAAGCCAGTGTGGGTGGCGGGATTCCTGTCATTAAAGGTTTAAGGGAAGGTCTGGTTGGAAATCATTTTAAAGCTATTTATGGGATTGTCAATGGGACCGCGAATTATATTCTGACAAAAATGAGTTTTGAAAAGTTAAGTTTTGAGCAAGCCCTGAAAGAGGCAAAGGCCTTGGGATATGCAGAAGCGGATCCAACTTTTGATGTTAAGGGAATCGATTCAGCTCACAAGCTCGTTATTCTCGCCTCTCTAGCGTATGGACATTGGATCGATTTTGAAAAAGTTTATGTGGAAGGAATTACTGAAGTCACAGATCAGGATATTCATTATGCTCGTCAATTCGGCTATGATATTAAACTCTTGGCCATTACCAAAGATAAGGGTCGTTCGATTGAGGCACGAGTTCATCCAACCTTGATTCCGAGTTCTTATTTGCTGGCCTCGGTGCGTGGAGTTTATAATGCGATTTATTATCATGGAGATTATGTGGGGCGTGGGCTTTTTTACGGACGGGGAGCTGGAGAAAAACCGACGGCCAGTGCGGTGGTGAGTGATGTTATCGATATTGTGAAACAAATAAAAAGTCAAAAACCCGCTTTTGTTTTTGAGGAGAATCGTCAGTCCGAGACACGAATACAAAGTATCGATGAGCTTGAGTGTCGATGTTATTTAAGATTTTCTGCGCTTGACCAACCTGGAGTTTTGGCTAGAATTGCAGGAATTTTGGGAGAGCACCGAATTAGCATTTCATCGGTGATTCAAGATGAACGCCATGAAAGCGGGCCCGTTCCTGTGGTGATTATGACGCACGAGGCCAAGGAAAAAAATTTTCGAGAGGCCATTGAGAAAATAGATCGTTTGGATGTAATACGGCGTAAGACACTACGGATTCGAGTAGAAGAGGAAAAGGAAAAAGAAGAGGACGTGAAATAATATGTGGAAAGGAATTATTGATCATTATCGTGAATTCTTACCTGTGAGCGATCGTACACCCATTGTCACTTTGAATGAGGGGAATACCCCACTCATTTTTGGAAAGAATATCAGCAGCAGATTAGACGGAAAATTCAAACTTTTTTTTAAATTTGAGGGGGCCAATCCGACGGGTTCTTTTAAGGATCGAGGGATGACCCTGGCTATCTCAAAGGCTTTGGAAGAAGGGTCTAAAGCGGTGATATGCGCTTCAACAGGAAATACCTCAGCCGCCGCCGCCGCCTTTGCGGCTCAAGCAGGCATGAAGTGCATGGTACTGATCCCCAATGGATCCATTGCGCTCGGAAAATTAGCTCAAGCCCTTATTCATGGGACGATTGTTCTAGCAGTGGATGGCAGTTTTGATGATGCGTTAAGGGTTGTGAAAGAAGTGACACAAAAATATCCATTAACTTTGGTCAATTCAATCAATCCTTATCGGCTTGAGGGACAAAAAACAGCTGCTTTTGAAATTTGCGACTCTTTAGAAGGACGAGCTCCTGATTTTCATTTTATTCCTGTGGGAAATGCGGGAAATATTTCTGCCTATTGGCAAGGATACAGCGAATATTTTAAATTAAAAAAGTCTGATCGATTGCCTCGAATGATGGGATTCCAAGCAGCTGGGGCGGCTCCGATTGTAGAAGGGCATGTCATTGAAAAACCAGAAACAATTGCCACGGCGATTCGAATTGGAAATCCTGCGAATTGGCAGAAGGCCTTAAGTACGAAAGAAGAATCGAAAGGCCTGATTGATAAAGTAACGGATCAAGAAATTCTCGAAGCCTATCAAATCTTAGCTCACGATGAAGGTATTTTTTGTGAGCCGGCATCCGCCACCTCTTTAGCGGGATTTCTTAAATTACATCATCAAAATTTCTTTGAAGATCGGAAAAAAGAGGAAACCCTCATTACGCTGACTTTGACAGGCCATGGTTTAAAAGATCCTGATCGAGCGATTAAAACAGCAGGAGAGCCGCATGTGATTAAGCCAAGGATGGAAGAAGTGATTAAGTGGATGTGAATTAAATTCAAAATCCAAAAATCAAAATGCAAAATGACAGATTAAAACTCAAAGATTTTATAACGCTGGAGAAGGGAAACATTTTGGATTTTGGTATGTCATTTTGATTTTTGATATTTGATTTTTGGATTTTCTTGAAGGACCAACTTTTATTAGGGGTATTGTGATGTCGCTTGTTGTTCAAAAATATGGTGGAAGTTCGGTTGCCAATCCAGATCGCATTAAAAATGTAGCTCGAAAGATTGTTTCGGCTAAAAAAGCTGGGCATGATATGGTTGTGGTGGTATCCGCGCTTGGAGATACCACAGATGAGTTGATTGAATTGGCAGGAAAAATTACAGATACTCCGAGTGAGCGAGAGATGGATATGCTCATGGCAACAGGGGAGCAAATGTCAGCGGCCCTTTTATGTATGGCCATTCATGCCTTGGGACACTCTGCTATTTCATTCAACGGAGCTCAAGTTGGGATTTACACGGACAGTGTTCACACCAAGGCCAAGATTCGCAGTATTAGTACAGAACGGGTGCTTAATGCGCTAAAGGAAGGCAATATTGTTGTGGTTGCGGGTTTTCAGGGAGTGAATGAATCTCAGGACATTACAACCTTGGGGAGGGGTGGTTCCGATACGACAGCGGTTGCGCTTGCTGCGGTCTTAAAGGCGGATGAGTGTGAGATTTATACAGATGTGAATGGAATTTATACGACCGACCCTCGAATTGTTGCCGAGGCAAAAAGGATTCCAGAGATTTCTTATGATGAAATGCTTGAACTTGCCAGTTTAGGGGCCAAGGTGATGCATTCGCGTTCGATTGAATTTGCAAAAAAATATCATGTGAATATTCATGTCAGGTCTAGTTTTAATGATGAACCAGGAACGATGATTGTAAAGGAGGCGAAAGAAATGGAAGATGTAGTGATTCGGGGGGTGACCGCAGATAAAGATCAGGCGAAGGTGACGATCAGTAAAGTTCCCGATCGACCCGGTGTGGCGGCCAAGATTTTTAAAACTTTGGCCGAAGCTCATATCAATATTGATATGATTATTCAGAATGTGAGTGAACAGGGACAAACGGATATTTCATTTACAGTTGCCCAGACTGATTTATCGAAAACTCTAAGCGTTTTAAAAGATATTGCAAAAAAGGTGGGGGCTCAAAAGGTAGATTCTGATGACAAAATTGCCAAGGTTTCTGTTGTGGGTATTGGTATGAAAAGTCACTCTGGAGTTGCAGCAATGCTTTTTGAAGCGCTAGCGAATGAGGGGATTAATATTGGAATGATCAGCACTTCAGAGATTAAAATTTCATGTGTCATTAAAAGAGATCAAGCAGATAAAGCGGTGCAAACGGTGCACGAAAAATTTAATTTGGGTGAAAAAATATAATTCTAAAATTATGAAACATAACTCATTAAATACAGATAAGATAAAGATTTATGATACCACTTTGAGAGACGGTGCTCAGGCGGCGGGAATTTCATTTTCGAGTGCAGATAAACTGAGGATCGTAGAACGTTTAGATGCATTTGGAATTCCTTACATTGAGGGAGGATGGCCTGGAGCGACACCTAAAGAGGTAAGTTTCTTTAAAGATGCGAAGAAGCTTAAATTGAAGCAGGCTCGGCTGGTTGCTTTTGGAAGCACTCGTAAAGCGGGTCTTTCGGCGAGTGCTGATCCCCAGCTCAAGGCTCTTTTAGAGGCCCAAACCCCTTCCATTACTATTTTTGGAAAGAGTTGGACACTTCATGTTGAAAAGGTGCTAGGAACTTCATTAGAAGAAAATTTAGAGATGATTCGTGGCAGCGTCCATTTTTTGAAGTCAGAAGGACGTGAGGTGATTTATGATGCTGAGCATTTCTTTGACGGTTATAAGGCCAACTCTAAATATGCACTTCAAACCCTTAAAGCCGCTCAAGAAGGAGGAGCTGATTGGCTTTGTCTATGCGACACCAATGGGGGAACGCTCACCCTTGAGCTTCAAGAAGTGATTCAAAATGTTAGGGAAGTTTTAAAAACTCCCTTGGGAATTCATGCCCATAATGACGGAGGCCTGGCCGTCAGCAATTCGATCATCGCAGTTCAGTCAGGGGTTTTGCAAGTTCAGGGAACGATCAATGGATATGGAGAGCGTTGCGGGAATGCAAATTTATGTACGATTATTCCTAATTTGCAACTGAAGTTAGGGTATTCATGCATTTCCGATTCCGAGATGAAAAATTTGATTGAACTTTCTAAATTTGTCGATGAGATTGCAAATGTTCGCCATGATGAACGGGCTCCCTATGTGGGAATGAATGCGTTTGCTCATAAAGGGGGAACTCATGTTCATGCCGTTCAAAAGGTGACCAAGAGTTTTGAACATGTGGAACCGGAGTGTGTCGGAAACCGCCGCCGGATTTTGGTTTCCGAGATGTCCGGTCGGAGCAATATCATGGTGAAGGCCATTGAATTGGGTGTTGATCTTGCCAAAGAAGATCAGGACCCCCAGGCAAGAAAAATTGTTCAAGAATTAAAAAAATTGGAACATGAAGGATACGAATATGAAGGGGCAGAAGCCTCGTTTAAACTTTTGATGCGAAAAATTTTGGAAAAACATAAAAGTTTTTTTGAATTAGAGGGATTTCGTGTCATTGTTGAAAAAAGAGGACAGGGGCGCCCTACTTGTGAGGCTACCATTAAAGTAAAGGTGGATGGTATTTCAGAGCATACCGCGGCCGAAGGGGATGGTCCCGTTAATGCCCTCGATCATGCCTTAAGGAAAGCCCTGATGTCGTTTTATCCCAATCTTGCAAAGGCCCATCTTGAGGATTTTAAGGTTCGTGTTTTAGACGCCAAGGGAGGAACAGGTGCTAAAGTGCGTGTATTGATCGAATCAAAAGATGATCAAGATCTTTGGGGTACGGTCGGGGTGAGTGAAAATATTATCGAAGCCTCATGGGAGGCCCTCGTGGATAGTTTGGAATATAAGTTGCTTAAGGATGAAGAAGGAAAGAGTACAGGAGATAAATTGGAAAAATGATCCCTTCTTCTGCAAGTCTTCGAAAACGGAATTTGACGAGGGAATTAAAACGTATATTGCCTAGAATTATTCAAGGATATCGTCCAAGCAAGATTATCTTATTTGGTTCTTTGGTTACTGGACAGGTAACAGAATCCAGTGATATTGATCTGGCAATTGTTAAAGCAACTAAGAAGAGATTTTTGGATCGCGTAGGCGATATTCTGTCTATTGCTGATCCCAAATTTTCAATGGATGCGTTGGTTTATACCCCTCGTGAGTGGAGTCAAATGATCAAAGAGAACAGATATTTTGTTAAGGAAGAAATTTTGAAAAGAGGAAAAGTTCTCTATGAGCGTAAACAACCCTTGGTTTGATTTTGCTGACGAGGACCATCATATGGCCCGCAGCGCCCTTGAGGATCAGATTTATAATCAGGTTTGCTTTCATTCTCAGCAAGGTGTTGAGAAGCTGCTCAAGGGATTTCTGGTTAAAAAAGGTAAACTTGTTCGAAAAACACATAGTCTTTTAGAATTGATGGATTTGTGTATGAAGATCGAATCAAAATTTCAAGATTTTAAAGATGGTTTTCGTGAATTAGATAAGTTCTATGTGGTGACCCGCTACCCGGATGCTTTGCCTGGTACATTGCCTGAAGGGCTGCCTAATAAGAAGGATGCAACGGATGCGTTACAATTTTTTGAAGAGGTTAAAGATTTTATGGAGACTTTGAACTTTAAACTTTGAACTTTTAGCTGCATTCCATATGGAACTTTCTAAGCAATATTCCCCCAAAGAAGTTGAAAATAAATGGTACTCGTTTTGGTCAGATGAAGGATTTTTTAAGGCTGACAAAAATCGAGGGGGTAAACCTTTTACCATTGTGATCCCTCCCCCGAATATTACGGGTATTCTTCACATGGGGCATGCCTTAAACAATACCTTGCAGGATATCATGATTCGCTTTAAGAGAATGCAGGGTTGGAACGCCCTTTGGATTCCAGGGACAGATCATGCCGGGATTGCGACCCAGAATGTGGTTGAAAAGATGTTGGCCAAAGAAGGGAAACATCGACGGGATTTAGGGCGAGATGTTTTTTTAGATCGGGTGTGGGAATGGCGTGAAAAATATGGAAATACGATTATTAATCAATTGAAAAGATTAGGTTCGTCGTGTGACTGGAGTCGACTTCGCTTTACCATGGATGAGGGTTTAAGCGAGGCGGTTTGTGAAGTATTTGAGACTCTCTATACAAAGGGTTTGATTTATCGAGGGGACTATATTGTGAATTGGTGCCCGCGATGTCAGACCGCTTTGTCCGATGAAGAAGTGACCCATCAAGAGCTCTTAGGGAGTCTTTATTATATTGCCTACCCCATTCAAAACTCGCATGAATTTGTAACGGTTGCAACGACTCGCCCTGAGACATTGTTAGGGGATGTGGCCGTTGCGATTAACCCCAAGGATGAGCGTTATCAAACGCTTCGTTCTCGAAAGGTCATCCTTCCTATTCTCAAGCGTGTCCTTCCAGTGATCGAAGATGATTTTGTCGATCCCAAATTTGGAACGGGAGTGGTGAAGGTGACACCGGCTCATGACCCCAATGATTTTTTAATGGGGTTAAGACATAAACTTATTCCCATGAATGTCATGAACGGGGATGGGAGAATGAATGAGAGGGCAGGTGAAGATTATGAAGGCATGGACCGCTTTGAGTGCCGAGAGGCCATTCTAGAAGATCTTCGCGAGAGTGGGCTTCTTAAAAAAGTGGTTCCGCATCAACATGCGGTGGGGCATTGCTATCGCTGTCACACCGTGATTGAACCTCGGTTATCCCCTCAGTGGTTTGTAAAGATGAAGCCTTTGGCTGAGAAGGCGATTTTAGCTGTTGAAAAAAGAGAAATTAAATTTCATCCCCGCCGTTGGACCAAAGTCTATTTAAGGTGGATGAAGAATATCCGTGATTGGTGCATTTCCAGACAGATTTGGTGGGGACATCGGTTGCCGGTTTGGTATTGCCAATATTGTCAGGAAGAGACAGGCAAGTCGACAGTCGACAGTCGACAGTCGACAGAAAAAAACCAGTCGAAGAATGATGGACGAGGGAGGATGGACGAGAAAGGCGTGATTGTTGCAAAACAAAGACCTGCAAAATGTCCAACTTGTGGTTCATCCAATTTAAGACAAGATGAAGATGTTCTCGATACCTGGTTTTCTTCTTGGCTCTGGCCATTCTCAACTTTGAATTGGCCTAAGGAGGATGAGGATCGTAATTTTTATTATCCGACATCTATTCTTATGACCGCTCAGGAAATTATTTTCTTTTGGGTCGCTCGAATGATTATGGCGGGTTTTGAGTTCATGGGAGAAAAGCCTTTTTCCCATGTTTATATCCATGGAACGGTCAGGGATGATACGGGTGCCAAGATGAGCAAATCTCTTGGTAACAGCATTGATCCCATTGAAATCATTGATGAATATGGGACTGATGCGCTACGCATGAGTCTGATGATGTTGACGGCTGAGGGCCAGGATGTATTTCTCTCTAAAGACAAATTTGAAATGGGCCGCAATTTTGCTAATAAAATTTGGAATGCCTCGAGACTTTTAATGATGACCTTGGAGGGGGCAAAAGTGACGCCTCTTGATCGAAAACCCAAAGATCTTTCACTTGAAGACCGCTATATTTTAGGAAAATTACATGAGGTGATTGGGAAAGTCACACGATCCTTAGAAAAATATCGATTTAATGAAGCAACGCATACGTTGTATGATTTTTTCTGGCATCATTTTTGTGATCGCTATATAGAAGTGATTAAACCTATTTTGTATGGTCCTGATTCGCCAGAAAAGATGCGGACGCAGCGGGTGTTATTAACTGTTTTAGAAACATCTTTACGTCTGCTTCATCCGGTCATGCCTTTCATTACAGAAGAGATTTGGCAGAATTTAAAGGCGATGAATTTTTTAACAGACTCCATGTCTTCCATTATGATCAGTTCTTGGCCCAAGGCTAAGAAAAGTTGGTTGGATGGCAAAGCTTCTGAGCAGGTAGAAAAGAAATATGAGCTTGTTCGTGTGGGGCGCAATTTAAGGGCAGAGTATCAGATTAAACCGGGTGAAGAATTAAAATTTGCGATTAAGCCTGCGAATCTCGAGGATGAAACCCTTATTCAATCTCAGTTTCAAGATATTCAACGTCTTTTAAAAGCTTCAAACCTTGATTTGGATTTAAATTATAAGCCTCAAAAACCCATGCCTTCAGGGCTTTCTCTCTTAGGAACTCTTTTTATGGATATCGAAGGTTTTTTTGATTTTGCGGCGGAGGAAGCTCGATTACGGAAGCAATTGGATGGGATAGATACTGAGGTTGGGCGGGTTGAGGGGAGGCTTTCCAATGCTAATTTTGTCAGCCGTGCCCCTCTCGAGGTGGTTCAAAAAGAAAAGGCAAAGCTAGAAGATTTGAAATTACAGAAAGAAAAGCTTCAGAAAAATCTTGAGTTTGTAAAGGCACAAGCGGGATAATAATATTTGGTTTGACCTGACATTGTTGAACGGCTGTGATGATACGGATAAATCTATGCTTTTATTTGAATGGGATTCAAACAAAGCAAAAAATAATATTGAAATTCATGGTGTATCTTTTGATGAGGCAAGCACAGTCTTTAAAGATACTTTATCATTAACGATCGATGATCCCTTGCATTCTGACGAGGAAGATAGATTCATTTTAATTGGGAATTCTTATAAAAATCGTCTTTTGGTTGCTGTTTATGTACAGAGAGAACATAAGATTAGAATCATTAGCGCTAGAAAAGCAATAAAGAGTGAAAGGAAGCAATATGAAGAGAATGCGACGCGATCCGGACATGCTTGAAGAATATGATTTTAAGAGGGGTGTTCAGGGAAAATATGCCGCGAGATATTTAGGAGGAACCAATGTTGTGATCATTGACCCTGATGTCTCAAGATTTTTTCCAGATCATGATTCTGTAAATCAGGCTTTAAGGTCATTGGTCAACATCATTAAAAGACGGAAAAAAACTGCATAGCAATATTCTCTCTGAAGGGATTAGTCAAAAAAATATTCAATTTGCATATTTTTTTGACTATTCTTGTTTTTTCTGCTATTCTACCTTTGCTATGAGTTATGTCTTAGATGAAGAGGTATTTAAGAGGAGGCTTCTCGATCTTGGGTTTAGGAGCTTGTCGGCTTTTGCTTCCCAAAATCATATCCATCGCAACACCCTTCTGGGATTTCTTCATGGCAAAACCGTTTTTTCAAATGCATTTTTTAAGCTGGCCCACGTTCTTGAAATAGATCCTCTTAAACTTCTCCGTTCTTTACCGTCACAGAGAGCGATAGAAAATATTGAAGAAATCCAAAAAATAATCTCTTGGCTTACCCAGCAAGATCAGGATATGGTGGTTTTGTTATTTGGTTCGAGGGCCCAGAAAAAGGCTTCGAAATATTCGGACTGGGACATTGGAATTTTTCGATATCCGAGGCCGATTTCTGGACGCGAATTCTTAAAGGTGAAGTGTGGAGTTGGAGAGTTAAGTGAAAATCTCATTCGTTCTGTAGATTTGGTGAATCTGAATCAGGCTCCTTCTTGGTTTTTGGACAATTTGAAGGTGGAAGAGATTCTTTTTTTAGATGGAAATCAAAAGGCTTTTATTTATTTGAAGGGGGTGCTGGATGGAGTCCATCAAACAAAAGTGGCGTGAGGTAAATAAATTCTTGAAAGAAGCGATTCAATTGTACGAATCACAACCCACGGATCTTTCCTTTCTGACGGTTGCGAAATCCTTTGAGATGGTGATTGAATATGCATGGAGGATTTTAAAGCGTTTTGTAGAGGAGCAAGGTTTAGAGGCTGTGTCACCCAAGGCGGCCATTCGAGAATCTGCTAAATTAAAGCTCATTTCTGATCCTGAGAAATGGATGGAGTGTCTCGAGGCCCGCAATAACTCTGTTCACGATTATTTTGGAATATCCCAAGAGGAGTATGTTTCTCTTGCAAAGGATTTAATGGAATTGGCGAAGGAACTCAAGTTTAAAAGTTAGCAATATTGCGTGTTTTTAGTTTAATGTGAATGTTTCACCAGTATTAAGTTTAGCCCTGGAATGTCTGAAAAATCTTTTTCGTTGTAGGTGAGAATTTTCATGTCTTGTTGGATCGCTTGACTGGCGAGCCAGAGATCTTGAATTCGAAAATGATGTCCGCGCTTTTGTTGAGATAAATAGGCCGCGAGCCGACCAAAGATTTCTCCTGTTGTTGTATCAATGGCCAAAGAAGGTTTCTTTCGCAAGCGGCTCAAGGTAGCCATGCGTAGCTCATAGAGGTCCCGGTTGCCTTTTGCCTGCTCCGTTCCATAGGTCAGTTCAGCAATCGTGATAGGAGAGATGAAAACCGGTTCTTTCTTCGTGTAGGCACCTACATCCACAGGCGATAGTTTTCCGCGTTCTACATCAATCCAGATGCAAGTATCAATTAAGACGCCCATGGGTTTCGAATTTCTTTAACAGTGTTGGGAATACGGCTTTGTTTGAGCCAGTTTTTGGCTGCTTTTTCAGGCAGGGTTTGATAAAGGTCTGCCAGTGCCTCAAGGGCGGTCAGGTAAGGGGATCCGGGAATAATATGGGCAACCGGATGATGATTACGTACAATAACCACCTCTTCCCCCATAAATTCGAGTTGGTTTAAGACCTTCCGAAAATTCCTAGCAAATTCTGTTGCTGTCAATTTAATCATATAATATGATTAAATCAGATTATATGATTAATGTCTATGATAAATATGAATGAAGGATTCATCACTCCATGTTCAAACTCCATTCGGATTACGAGCCCCAAGGGGATCAGCCGCAGGCGATTGAAAAGCTTTCGGAGGGAATTTTAAAGGGAGAGAAATTCTTGACCCTTTTAGGGGTTACGGGCTCAGGTAAGACCTTTACCATGGCCAATGTCATCAAAAAAGTTCAGAAACCCGCGTTGGTGATTTCTCATAATAAAACTCTCGCAGCCCAGCTTTATAATGAACTTAAACGCTTTTTCCCAGAGAACGCCGTCGAATATTTTATTAGCTATTATGATTATTACCAGCCGGAGGCTTATATCCCTCAGACGGATACGTATATTGAAAAGGATGCTTCGATTAATGAAGAAATTGAGCGATTGAGGCTTTCAGCAACGACTTCCTTGCTTTCAAGAAGTGACGTGATTGTGGTGGCCAGTGTCTCTTGCATCTACGGTTTGGGATCGAAAGAGGATTATGAAGAGATGGGGGTTGAGCTCACGCGCGGGGATCGTAAAGAGCGTTCCGAACTTTTGAGGGGGCTTGTCGATATTCAGTATGAACGGAGCGATTTTGAATTTCGACGCGGGAGTTTTAGGGTCAGGGGGGACACGGTCGAAATTTATCCGGCATACGGTTCAGCCGCCTATCGTGTCGAACTCTTTGGAGATCAAATTGAAGAAATTTCTGAAATTGATGCGATGACAGGAAATGTTAAAGCCCAGATCGAAACCCTTTCCATTTTTCCTGCGAAGCATTTTGTGAGTCCGTATCGCAAGCTCGAGGGGGCGATGAAGGCTATTGAAGAAGAATTAAAAGAGCGATTAGAGTATTTTAGGTCTCAAGGGAAGCTTTTAGAAGCGCATCGTTTGGAGTCAAAAACCCGATTTGACATGGAAATGTTAAAAGAGATTGGTTATTGTCAAGGGATTGAAAATTACTCTCGCCATTTAAGCGGGCGCAAAGCGGGAGAAAGACCCACTTGTCTTTTGGATTTTTTCCCAAAGGATTTTTTAATTTTTGTAGATGAATCTCATGTGACTCTTCCTCAAGTGAGGGGAATGTATCAGGGCGATCGTTCTCGGAAAACGACGTTGGTCGAATATGGGTTTCGACTCCCTTCTGCTTTGGATAATCGGCCGCTTAGATTTGACGAGTTTGAGAATCTGATCCCTCAAGTCATTTTTGCATCGGCCACGCCGGGTTCTTATGAATTAGAGAAACAACCTATTTGGATTGAGCAAATTATTCGGCCAACAGGGCTTTTGGACCCTGTGATTACGATCAAACCCTTGCAGCATCAGGTCGATGATTTGATTGAACAAATTCGGATTCGTGCTGAGAAAAAAGAACGAGTACTCGTGACCACCCTCACGAAAAAAATGGCCGAGGATTTGACAGATTATTTGAAGAGAATTAAAATAAGAGTCCGTTATCTTCATTCTGAAATTGATGCGATTGAGCGAGTCGATATTTTAAGAGGGCTTCGCAGAGGTGATTTTGATGTTTTGATTGGAATTAATCTTTTGAGAGAGGGTTTAGATTTGCCTGAAGTTTCTTTGGTGGCCGTCCTTGATGCAGATAAGGAAGGTTTCTTGAGATCGCAGACTTCTTTAATCCAGGTTGCAGGACGGGCGGCTCGGCACATTTCAGGTGAGGTTATTTTTTATGCGGATCAAATAACGGAATCTATTCGAAAAACCATTCAGGAGACGGATCGTCGGCGCCAGATTCAGACGGCCTACAATCAAGCGCATGGTATGACCCCGCGTGGAATCAAGAGAGCCTTGGACGAAAGTCTTTCGGTTTATCATGAGGCCAAAGAATTCTTGAGAAATGTGGCTCACGAAAGTGAGACGGACTATGCTAAAAATGAATTAATTTATGAGCTCGAGGGTGAAATGAAAAAGGCGGCTGAGTGTATGGAATTTGAACAAGCCGCGATGATCAGGGATAAGATTTATCAAATAAAAAAAGTGAAGAGTGAAAAATGAAAAACGAAAAACTTCCGTGGGATGAAATTGATTCTATCATTGCTCGTGCTTTAAAAGAGGATATCGGTTCAGGGGATTTGACAACAGAATATTTTATTCCCTCCGATGTCGTTCTTGAAGCGGAATGGGTTGCTAAGGAGCCTTGTCGAGTTGCAGGTCTACCTATTGTGGATCGGATTCTAGAAAAACTTAATCCTCAGATTAAATCTTTTTGGGCTGTGAATGATGGGGATTGTGTAGAGGGGGGAAAATTTGGTTTGGTGAAGGGACCTGCTCAAGATATTTTGAGAGCGGAGAGAACGGCCTTGAATTTTCTCCAGCGACTCTCAGGGATTGCGACTTTGACGGCGGCGTTTGTTGAAAAAGTGAAGCCTTACGGAGTCAAGATTTATGATACACGAAAAACGACGCCAATGTTAAGAGTTTTGGAAAAGTATGCGGTAAGGTTGGGAGGGGGATTCAATCATCGCATGGGTCTCAACGAAATGGTCTTGATTAAGGATAACCATCGATGTGTCTTGGACTCCCTAGGAATTCAGGATTGGAAAACGAGTATTCAACATTTGAAAAAAGACCATCCTCATACGCAAATAGGTATTGAGGTGACAAGGTCTGAAGATGTGAGTTCTGCAGTTCTATTAGGAGCCAATTTTATTTTGCTAGATAATATGGATTCAGAAAAGGTAAGAAAAGTAGTTGAAGAATGGAAAGATAAAATTATTCTGGAGGCCTCGGGAGGAATTGGGTTAGACCAAGTTGAGCTCTATGCCAAAACCGGTGTAGATCGAATTTCAATTGGAGCCCTGACTCATTCAGTAAGGGCAATCAATATGAGTTTGGAAGTTTTGGGTGTGGTATGAATCATCGAACGGGAGAGGTTTTAGCCTTTTTCCAAAATCGTGTTTTTGATTTTGTTTCCGGAGAAGAGATTGCTAAGGCGCTTGGGTTTTCCAGGACAGCGGTTTGGAATCATATTGATACCCTTAGGCAATTGGGTTATGAATTTGAGGCCTTGCCTCGTTTAGGGTATCGGTTGCTTTCTTCTCCAGATCGTTTGTTTCCGGATGAAATTGAACGGTCTTTAGGAACTGAAGTGATTGGGCGCAAGATTTATTATTATGACCGAGTCTCTTCGACGAATGATGTTGCGGATCGATTGGCTGAGGAGGGAGCTTGTGAAGGAACGGTGGTGGTCGCCGAATATCAGGAAAAGGGAAGGGGAAGGATGGGGCGCTCTTGGCAGTCCCCTCATGGAAAAAATATTTTGTTTTCGGTTGTTCTTCGGCCAAGATTGGATCCGAGTTTTGTTTCCCTGATCACCATCATGAGTTCAGTTGCAGTGACAAGAGTTTTGGAAGGATTTGGATTCAATGCCTTGATTAAGTGGCCCAATGACGTGTATATTGATGGAAAGAAAATCGCTGGAATTTTAACAGAGATGAAGTGTGAGCAAGATCAGATTAAACATTTGATTTTAGGGATGGGTCTCAATGTTAATATGGAGGAGTCGGATTTTTCAGATGATTTGGCGCCTATAGCAAAATCCTTGGCACTTGTCTCAAAAATAAAACTTGATCGTAAAGATATTTTGCGAAAGTTGCTATGCGAATTAGAATCAACTTATTTTTTGGTAGTCAAGGGATGTTATGATCAGGTCCTAGCAGAGTGGTCCAGGCGGTCCTTTTTGGTTGGGAAATGGGTCGAAGTTATCGTAGGCGATAAAAAAGAAGAGGGAGTTGTTCTAGGAACGGATTCAAAGGGGGCTTTGCTTTTGAGAAATGAAAATGGTTTCATAGCATCAGTTATGAGTGGGGATGTATCACTTAGGGCAAAGAGTTAAGTTTATCATTATCCATTTTCAATTTTTAATTATTCATTGAGTTTGGGAGATTTTCTATGTCAGATCGTGTGCTCACCATTGATATTGGCAATACCAATGTTGTGATGGGGATTTTTAAAGATTCTCATGTTCCCGTAGAGTTTTGGAGAATTAATACCGTTAAAAAGGATGCTGATTTTTATCTTAAGAGCCTTCCCGAAAGTTTTAAAGAGCAGAAGGGGATTAAGGGAATTGTTCTCGCCTCGGTTGTTCCTGAACTTTCTCAAGTTTTTGAATCTCTTTGCGAAACTCTTTTTAAAATCAAACCCCTGATTGTCTCTAGCGATCTCGATATTGGACTCAAAATTTTGTACAAAAACCCTCACCAGGTTGGAACAGACCGCATTGCCAATGCGGTTGGGGTCCGCGAATATTATGGAACGCCAGCGATTGTGATCGATTTTGGAACGGCCGTGACTTTTGATGTGATTTCCTTCGGAGGGGAATATCTGGGAGGCGTGATTCTTCCTGGAATGGGACTTAGCCGTGATATTTTGCATGAACGAACAGCGCTTTTACCCTGGGTCAATATTGTCAAACCCCATGAGGTGTTAGGACGAGACACCCAATCGGCGATTCAATCAGGAATTTATTGGGGCTTTGTCGGGATGGTCAAATTTTTGCTTAAAAGGCTAAAATCTGAGGTTTTTCCTGGTTTTGAAACAGATGTCAAGGTAGTTGCAACCGGTGGGTACGTTTCCTACTTTTTAGCAGACCTTGAAGAAGTTCAGTCCTTTGATTCTAATCTCACGCTGAAGGGACTAAAAGAAATTTATAGGATTCTTGAGAAGAAGTAAGTTTTTGACATACAAATTTGATTTCCCTTTGCTATGAAAGTTAGGCTCGTTTTGTAGTCGCCCCATTTATGGGGCCGTTGCGTGGACTGCCCGATGAATCGGGCGACTACAAGAAAAGCATGATGGGGAGAACTTTCGTTGCACACGATGATCTCGAAGGACCATTTTTCGCAATTACTCTCCTTTTTTCCTACCCAGATTTTTGATAGAAAAAGAGCGAATTCTTTTGACCTTTAACCCCTTAAATGTGTCTAAATTAATGGGTTGAACTGTCTTTTTTTCAATACATCTCTTCCTTTCGGGAAAAGTTATGAAATTTGTTCAAAAACTAACCAGCCTTTTGCTGTGTTTGTCATTTATTTCTTATGACATTCAAACAAGCTTTTGCCAAATGAGTGAATATCCTCAACTCATTGGTATTCAGGCTATTAAGAAAAATTATTGCTCTCTTCAACCCTCTCATTTTTTAGATGATCTTTTTCTTTCCAGTGACATAGGGGAAGTGACGGATCAGAACTTGATTTCTGGGCAGCCGAGCGTTTTTCTCATTGAAGATATTCATTGTAATTCAGAGGTACAGAAGAATGTTACGAGGATTCTTCAAATACTAAAAACACAGCTCGAGGCTCGAAGCTCGAGGCTCGAGGCAAAAGCAGAAACACAGCTCGAGGCTCGAAGCTCG
>JACOUC010000069.1 GCA_016178055.1 Chlamydiota bacterium
TCTCCTTCCCTCTGGCTTCACTCGGTTCGTTGCCTCTCCAAGTGCAGAGTTCAGTTCTGAGTCGGTGGTTAGCCTTTACTCAGGCTCCTTATTTCGGCTTGCTTTTGTTGGCTTGCTTGGCGCACTGAACTTTAAACTTTAAACTGTTTCTCAATCCCCTACATTAAAATGAATATCTGGATAAGAGGTCAGCCAAAAAGTCATCCAAAACTGAACATCATCACCGGTCTTTCTAAAAGTAAAAGCGCTTTGCCAACAATGAAGGTTACGATAAATGGTGTATTCTTGATCCTCTAATGTACGGGTCTCAAACTCCCAACGATTATAGGTTTTAACACCCCAATCCGAATTAATCGTGTAATCAACCCCCCAGGTCCATAATGTACTCTGATGATCTAGAAAACGAACCCCCGTCGCAACCCGCCATTTTCCTTCACGAAAGGTTGCAATATCTACATTAAAACTAGAAACCAGACCCTTATATTCGTCATAACTTATATTTGAATCTAGACTGAAATTATGAAGAGGTCTCAATTCTAAATCGCCGAATATATTTGAAAAGGTGTTCTGCTCCGGGTCCGGATCCACAAAAAAATCGGTGTAGACCAAAAAATCAATGAGATCCCAACTCATATTATCTCTTCGAGTTTGAAGTTTATTGCGAAGGGAGGGGCGAATGGTATTTTGACCGGTCAAGGCATCGATTTGATCAAATTGAATTAACTCACTGGGATCAACTGTTGGATCCAAAACATAGGAATACTTGACCCGAGGTTCAATGACATGACGCAAATCATCGATTTGCCACTTTGAATTTTGATAGGGAAAAAGTTTATATATTTTGGTGCCTACCTCAACCCCATCAGAAAAGGAACCTCTCCAAAGAGAATCGGACTGATTAAGATCCCGACTGTACCAAGTTTGACGCACCCCAAACCAAGTGTTGGTTTCAAGCCATCCCAAATATTTTTTGGGATAAGAAATCTCATCATAGGTATCAAAACGCATGGCATCTTGAGAATTGGAAACAACGCTGGTATCCGTTGTGGAAGATTCCGATAACGTATCCGGTTTCTCGGCAAACTTCTTAGACAAATTTGCAAAAGAACTTAAGGACGTATAATAAAAAGGTGTTTTCATGATTCTCTGTCGTCGAAACTCCAGAGAGACTTCAGGATAGCGCTCCACTTCCTCAAAAAAATCATTCACCCTCCCTTGAACATACAATCGAGCCGTATACTTTGGATCATATTTGGTCATATCAAAAAAGGTTGCGGGTTTTACGGCGTAGTCAGAGTCCCGATGAAAAAAATCAAGGAGAATATCTTCATCACTCAACTTGTGAAATTGGCCTCGAATCGTTGTTTGATATTTCCAGGGTTGATAATGGACCAGTGAAAGACGGTAACGATCATCTTCCCCTTCACTTCCATCGGAAAATTCACGCTTGTTGTCATGAATATAATAATTCTTGAGGGTTCCACCCCCTCCCCCTTTGATTCGATACTCACCATCCAATCCTACCCCAAAACCCCTGCGGGCCCGGTAGTCTAAGCGAACCTGACTATTGACATATTTTGTGTCAAGCCAGTTGAAGCTTGAAAGGAAAAATAATCCCCACCTCTTAGAATAGCCTGGAATAAAAGACCATGGAGATTTCTGAAGGGAATGAGAATAATAAGGAAGCCAAAAAACAGGTACTCTTCCGACAAAGAAAAAAACATTATACGCAACAATCTTTTTGCCAGGATAAACGAGAATTTTTTGAGCCCGCAACCGATAATGAGGATCAGGATAATCACAAGTTGTAATATATCCTTTCTGAATTTCATACTTTTCTTTAGATTCTCGGATAACCTTATCGCCTTTTGCATACCAAGGTTGATAAAAGGTTTTTGCATTAACAAATTCCCCTTTACCCGTGTCAAAATTATAATGGAGAGAATCCCCAATGATACGCCGTTTCTTCTGGATGATTTGAACATTTCCCTGGGCATCAGCCTCTTTCGTCTTGGGATTTACAAACCCTTTATCGGCAAGAAGCGTGGTATCCTGGTAGACAACCGTCACATGTCCAGTCCCTGTAATAATCCCTTGTTCACGATCATAGTCAATAGCATCTGCATTCACCTGAACCGGAAGATCTTCCCCAAGGGCCCGGTAGGATATAAATTGAAAGAAAAGAAAAAATAGGAAAAATTTAAATTTCAAATGATTATTTAACATTGTTTATCACCTTCTCTGATTTTACAGTAATTAAGTTAAGTTTATATACGTAATCTAGCTCGAGGTTAGAGGCCACCTACCTTCCGTCACGGACAAAGCGGGTCGCGCTCCGCCCGCAACAATGACCTCCAAGGTCTTGGCTTCAAGAAGCTGGCCCATTGGCTCAGCTTGAGCTGGCTCTTCGATAGCCAGTCTCCAAAAGAGCTGAAAAGAGCAAAGAAAAAGCGCGAAAATTTTTTTATTGGTCATACGATTTTTTGAACTTTCAAATTAACCTAATTTCCTACCAACGTCCCCATCTTCATCTTTGCCATCTTCTGTTGTGATTGTGATTAATAGTGTTGAGAGGGGGAGAAGGATGGATGTGGACAGTCTTATTGGCCTTGGATTCAAAAACTTCATGAGCGCCCCCAAAAAAACAGTTCAAAGTTTAAAGTTTAAAGTTCAAGGTTCAAAGTTCAAAGTTTGAAGGCGTATGCTATCATGAAACAAAAAAAGGGATCAATGGTTTTTCTTGAGCCTTGTTCTTAAACTCTTTCTTTCTAGAAACCATTGGCAAAAATTTTTGATGCCTTCCTCAATATTTATTTTCGGAAGATAATTTAGAGAATGATTTGCTTTTGCAATATTGGCAAAAGTCATTGGAACATCGCCTGCTTGGTCTTTCATCTTTTTTATTTTTGCCTTTTTCCCAAGATTTTTTTCGATCAGATAGATGAGATGATTTAACGGAACTGTTTTAGAATCCCCTAAGTTAAAAATTTCATAACCCCACTCGCCTTTCAGTGCGGCGGTCATTCCCTGAACAATGTCGGTGACGTAGGTATAGTCGCGAATGGAAGAGCCATCCCCATAAAGGGTCAAGGTATCGCCCTGATCAACCATACGCGTAAATTTGTGGATAGCCATTTCAGGACGCTGACGAGGCCCGTAAACGGTAAAGAATCGAAGCAGCGTCATCCGAATCCCGTAGAGCTCGTGATAAACATGGCACAAGGATTCCCCTGCAATTTTGGTTGCGGCATAGGGAGAAATAGGAGATAGGAGCGCATCCGTTTCTGTAAAGGGAATCTGATTTCTTTTTCCATAAACAGATGAAGAAGATCCAAAAATAAAATGATCCAGTTTGTGAAGTCGAGCTTCTTCCAAAAGGTTTAGAGTTCCATCGACATTCGTAGAGTAATAACTGACAGGGTCTTGTATGGAAGGCCTAACTCCAGCCTTGGCCGCCAAATGAATACAAACATCGAATCGATGAGAAGCAAAAACATTTGAAAGCATTTTGCGATTTCGAATATCTATTTCTAAAAATTTAAATCGAGATTCGTTTTGATAAAGTTTAATATTTTCTTTTTTAAGATGGATGTCATAAAAGGGGTCAAAGTTATCAATAGCGACAATCGAATGCCGCTTCGCCAAAAGTTCCCCGATGAGATGAGAACCAATAAAACCCGCTCCACCAGTAACTAAAATTTTCACTGAAGACCTCTCTCTTTTTTCCTGCTTGCTGCTTTCTACTTACTACTTACTATTTACTGTTTTACTCCAGTCATCCAGGAACTTTTTCAGTCCAATATCTGTTAAGGGGTGTTTGACCAATTTGTCCAAAACATCTAAGGGCATGGTAGCGACATCTGCACCAATCTTAGCAGCTTCTAAAACATGAATGGGATGACGGATACTCGCCACCAAAATTTCTGTTTTAAAATGATAATTTGAATAAATTGTTTTGATATCGCGAATGACTTGCATGCCCTCCTGCCCTTGGTCATCCAGCCTCCCAATAAAAGGACTGATGAAACTGGCTCCCGCCTTGGCCGCAAGTAAGGCCTGATTTGCAGAAAAGCATAAAGTAACATTCGTCCGGATATTTTCAGCCGTCAAAACCCTCACGGCTTTTAGTCCTTCTTTAAGAAGGGGAATTTTAACAACAATGTTCTTATGGATCTTTGCCAGCTCACGCCCTTCCCGAACCATGCCCTCTTGATCTAGGCTCACCACTTCTGCACTCACCGGGCCTTCGAGAAAAGAGCAAATCTCTTCTAAAATTTCGCGAAATTTTCTCCCTGTTTTGGCCACCAAACTTGGATTGGTGGTCACTCCATCCACAACCCCCATTTTCCAACCCTCTCGAATCTCTTTCACATCTGCCGTATCTAAAAAGAATTTCATAAAACCTCCTTTTTTAAAATAGTTCAAAGTTAAAAGTTTAATGTTCAAAGATTACGCGCTTGAGTTCTTCCCTGAACCTTGAACCTTAAACCTTAAACTTTAAACTGTTCTTACTTCCCATCGCCAACGTCGCCGCACCAATTAATCCAGCATTAACTCCTAATTCCGCTTTCTTAAGTTGGACAAGATTGCCCGGAATTTTCATACTTCGTTCCTTTAAACCCTTTTCCAATGGCCCAAACAAAAATTCGCCTGCCTCAGCAACCCCTCCCCCAATGACGATTCGGTCTGGATTAAAAAAATTGACCAACCCACCCAAAACAATGCCAAGATAATTCGCCATCTCTTTCCAAACTGCTTTTGCAACCTGATCCCCGTTTCGAGCAGCTTGAGTCAAAGACTCTGGAGAAAGGGGTTCGGGTATTTTAACTCCAGCATTTTCGGCATATAATGCGAGGGCCCTTTCAACCAAATAACGATTTCCAATATAACGCTCTAGACACCCTCTGTTTCCACAATTACATTGAGCTCCATCCTTCTCAAGCACAATATGACCCACTTCTCCTGCGGTCATGCTTGAACCTCGATAAAGATTTCCCTCAACAATTACACCTCCGCCCACCCCTGTCCCTAAAGTTATGCAAATCACATTCCTTGCCCCACGAGCCGCCCCAAAAAAAAGTTCCCCCAAGGCCATCACATTGACGTCATTATCGACAAAAACAGGGAGATTAAATACTTCTTTGATTTTTGAAGCGAGGGGAGTATTTTCCCAACCGGGAATATTAACCAATGTATAAATTAAACCGGTTTTAAAATCAACACAGCCAGGAACTCCGACACCGATTGCTTTAACCCGATAAGACTTTACCTTGGCCTCTTGAAGACCTTGATCAATCCCCTTTTTCATGACACCAAAAATTTCTTCTTTAGGAGAACCAGCTTCAGTCGGAAAGCGACTGGACCACTTCAGTTTTCCTTCTTCATCAACTAAGCCGAAGCGAAGATTGGTTCCTCCCATGTCTATCCCTAAAAAATAATTCATTTTTTGTAGCCTTTAATTCTTTATTTTTAACTTTTAATTTTTTCAAAAAGTTTCCCTACATTTTTAGAAACTGCCCTTTCAAACTCATCGATTTTGATATTCTTAATACGTGCTATTTCCTGGGCCGTATACTGAATAAATGAAGGTTCATTCCTCTTTCCACGCATCGGTTCCGGAGCTAAAAACGGAGCATCGGTTTCAATTAAAATGCGATCCATGGGAACGTGACGAATCACTTCTCGAAGAGGCTCCGCTTTTTTGAAAGTTACAATACCTGAAAAAGAAATGTAAAATCCCAAATCCAAAACAACCTTTGCAAGATCCAAACTCGCCGTAAAACAATGAATCAAACCTTTAATCCCTTTAAAAGAATTTAAAAGATTGATTAAATCCTGTTCAGCCTCTCGATGATGAATTAAAACTGGAAAATCCCCTTCACGAGCGAGCGCTAACATCTGAGCAAAAGCTTTTTTCTGTATCTCTCGAGGTTGATGATCATAATAATAATCCAACCCTATTTCTCCTACTGCAACCACACGCTCATGGTGAAGAATTTTTTGAAAAGAATGAATTTCACTCTCTCCCAAAATACAGGCACGATGAGGATGAAGCCCTACAGCAGACCAAATATCTGAATGTTTAGAAAAAAGGTCTATTGATTTTTTAGCCGACGCCAAATCTTCAGAGACATCCAGCATCACTTCTACTTTTGAACCCCTTGCCCTTTCAATCACAAGCGCTCGATCTTCATCAAAGGCCGGATCATTTAAATGGACATGAGTATCAATCATATACTACGGATTTCAGATTTCAAATTTGAGATTTGAGAACGGATTTCAGATTTCAAATTTGAGATTTGAGAACGAATTTCAGATTTCAAATTTGAGATTTGAAATTATTTTTTTCTCTTCTCTGGGAAAAAGAGGTTCCACCCTCCCTAACTCTATTCCTGCCTTTAATTGTCCCCACTGTTCAAGCGACAATAAATTTTTAAAACCAAAATTCTCTACGCCCAATTGTTTACGAATTTTCAAAGCGGTGTCTGGCATAAAAGGTTCAATCAGAAGAGAAATTTGGGCAATGCTTTCAGCAACGATAAAAAGAACCGTTCCCAGTCGACCTAATTGATTGGGATCCTTTGCAAGAGCCCAGGGAGCCGTTTGTCCGATATAGCCATTGCATTTTTGAATATAGGTCCAGACCTTCACCAAGGCATCACTGAAACGAAAAGATTCCATCGCCTCATTGTATTCACGATAAGTTTCACGCGAGAATTCAATCACGCTCTTGTCTATTTCCTCCAACGAACCCGATTTTGGAATTTTCCCCTGAAAATAGCGTTGGATCATTGAAAGCGTTCGCTGAATTAAATTACCCAAATCATTTGCTAAATCAGCCGCATATCGGGTCTCAAAAGCCTCCCAAGAGAAATCCCCATCCCGATCAAAAGGGATTTCTCTCATTAAGAAATAACGCAAAGCATCTGTTCCAAATTTCTGAGCTGCCTCAACCGGTCCAATCAACGTCCCCGTTGTCTTACTCATTTTCTCCCCCTTTAAATAGACAAAGCCATGCCCAAAAACGGTTTGAGGAATCTCTAGACCTAAACTCATCAGCATGGCAGGCCAAATAACACAGTGAAACCTTGTAATATCTTTTCCAATGACATGAACTTGAGCAGGCCACCATTCTTTAAAACGATCCAAATCCTCAGGGTACCCCATTGCTGAAATATAATTGAGCAGTGCATCAAACCACACGTAAACAGCTTGGTTGTGATCAAAGGGTAAGGGAATTCCCCAAGAGACTCCCGAACGAGACACACTGATATCCTCTAAACCCCCTTCTATCACATTCAAAATTTCATGATGACGAATTTTGGGAAGAATAAAACTTGCAGAATTTTGTAAAAGACGCTTTAAGCCTTCTTCATAGCGGGAAAGCGCAAAAAAGTAATTTTTTTCGCTAATCCACTCCGGTTTTAATCGATGCGTTGGGCAAAGACCTTCAACCAGATCTTTATCTTTCAAAAAAGCTTCACAGGAATTGCAATACCACCCTTCATAATTCCCAAGATAAATATCCCCTTTTTGAAAAATAGCCTGAAAAACATGCTGAACGGACCTGACATGACTGGGAGAGCTCGTTCGGATAAAACGATTGTAGGAAATATTTAAAATCTTCCAGACCTCTTCAAATTTTTGAGCCAGCTCATCACAATAATCCTGAGGAGAAAGATTTCTTTTCCGAGCTTCTTTCTCGACATTGAGGCTATGCTCATCAACTCCCATGAGAAAAAACACTTCTCTCCCCTGAAGTCGCTTAAAACGGGCCATGACGTCAGCTCCAATTTTCTCATAGGCCGTCCCCAAATGCGGAAGGGCATTGACATAATCAATGGCCGTCGTAATAAAATAATTTTTACTATTATTTTTCATAAAATCTATTGTTATTCCCAAAAAATTTTTATGGTCAGAAACCTCTCAAAAAGGTCCAGAGCGAAGAGCGCCTGCAAGCGACTGCGGAGGCGTACTTTTGTCGTACGCCGCACAAAGAAGCGCAGCGGGAAACGTTGTCAGATGGGCCTTTTTCAGAGGTTTCATTCATTTAAGAACCGTTATTTCATCTAAAGATAAACTAACTTGCCGATCGTCTTCCAAACGCATGATCACCCTCTGTCGAAGAATATCCTGATCCATAATACGGCCTCGGCCTAACTTTGTCGATACACGGGTCCCTTCTTCAGGAAAAGACTTTGACAACTCTTCGTAAGTATCTAATTCAAATTTGAGACAACACTTTAATTGGCCACATAAACCCAAAAGCTTTTCCTGACGAACCGGCAACCTTTGAATTTTGGCCATCCGGGTCGTAATCGTTTCGAAACGACCCATGAATTGAGTACAACAAACTTCTGTCTTGCCACAAGGTGCAATTCCACCGATCATTTTTGCCTCATCCCGAGGGCCTAATTGATGAAGATCAATCCTGGCTTTAAAAACAGAGGCCAGATCTCGAACTAAATTTCTAAAATCAACCCTTCCAGCTGCCGTAAAGTAAAAAATAATTTTTTGCCGATCAAAACTAAACTCACATCCAAAAATGCGCATGGGTAGCCGATGCTGATCTACTTTTTCTCGACATGTCTCTACAGCTGATTTTGACTGCCGGCGATTTTGTTCAATCTGCTCAAGATCGCTTGATGTCGCCTTACGAAGGATCTTCACGACACCTTGAAAAGAACCCTCTTCTGATAATGCTTTCTTGTTTGAAACAATCTTTCCATAATCTATCTCATAATCGATTTTTACAATACAGATATCTCCAAAATTTAATTTTTGATCAGATGAATCGGTGGATAAAACTTTTCCAAACTCTCTTAAACGAACTTGCATCAGATTCCCCTTCAAAACAGTCCCGAGACCACACTCCATTGTCCAAGGCTCACAAAAGGTGTTTTTTCTATCGACCGTCGACTGTGGACTGTCGACTATCTTTTTATCTTTATCTATGTGGGCTATTCACCATCCATCTTTATCACAGGCCTTCACCCCTTCTTAAGCTTAATGATCATTGCCTCAAGAACCCATTTCAAATTTGCACCCCGTTCAAGAAGAAGACGGGCCTCTTCCACAGCCTTGACCCATTCAGGGAAAAGAACCAAATTCTTTTTCTTTTCCAAATAAACCCTTGCCCAAACCAGGATAAATCGCAACATTTCTTTGATCGATCGAGTCTTTTCTCCCGCTAAAAACGTCTTTTTTTCTTCTTCCAATTTCTTTTTTAATGAGGAATCATCTGTTTCAATTTTTTCTTCATCCCACTTCGTCTCTATTGCTTCCAATCCATCTTCTATTCTATGAACCATCTCCTCTACTTGAGCAAAAAGGGTAATCCATGAACCTTCCATCGCATGTTTCAAAGATTGAATCAGTAACTTTAGGCCCTTCCATTTTTCTTGTTCAACAAGACTTAGAGCTTTTTCAGGATTACTTTTAGAAAATTCCCTCAACACTTCAAAAAGACCTTCATCTCCATCACATCCCTGAAGCATTTCACGAGGAAAATTCCCTTTCACCCCTTCCATTCTCACCCCTTGACATCTGGACTGAAGCGTGGGAAGAACATCCTCAAGCTCTTCCGTCAGCAAAATAAAAAAAGTTTTATCAGGCGGTTCCTCTAAAATTTTCAAGAGTGCATTGGCTGCAGTGGGATGAAGGCGGTCCGACTCTTGAATCACCTGAACTTTAACCCTTCCTTCAAAAGGCTTATAAGAAGCCTCTTTCTGCAACTGTTTTACATCCTCGATCCGTATCACCCGAAGGGCCCCTTGAGGAACCCAAAATTGCACATCAGGATGAATCTTTTTGGAAATTTTCTGGCACGCTGAACAGGTATTGCAAGGACCGTTCTCAGTAAAGTAAAGACACTGAAGGGCCCGTGCCATCCAGCTCGCACAATCTATCTGAGTCTCCAGATCAGAACCGTAAAAAAGATAAGCATGAGCTACCCGGTGATTCAAAATAGCCTGCTTTAACGTAGTCACCCGTCACCTGTCTCCGGTCGCCGGTCACCGGTCACTGGAGACCAGAGACAGGTAACGGGCGACAGTTAAAATAATCACTTACTCTTTAATAAAGTTTCAAGATAACCCATCGCCTCTTTCCTAACCTCTCCAAAACCTTGGCTTGCATCAATGACACGAAATCGTCTCGGATTCTTCTTTGCCAAATCTAAAAACCCCCGCCTCAAGCGATCATGAAAAACGATTTTCTCTGATTCAATCCGATCTTGATGCCCCCGAGCCTTCCATACTCGAGGCAATCCCTTGCGAGGAGAAATATCCAGCAACAAAGTAAGATCAGGCGTCAGTCCTCTTGCCGCAATTTGATTTAATTGTTGAACCATTTTAAAATCAAAACCACGTCCATAACCCTGATAAGCCGTCGTAGAATCATAGAATCGGCAGCACAAAACAATTTTACCTTGATTAAACAAAGGTAAAATGACCTCTTCAACATGCTGAGCTCGATCAGCCTCAAAAAGGAAAAGTTCTGCTAAAGGGCTTACTTTTCCCTCCTGAGATGAATGAAGTAAAATTTTTCTCAGCTCTTTTCCGAGTGAGCTAGCCCCTGGCTCATGCGTGAGAAAAACAGGATGTCCCTTTTTTTTCAAGAGACGATGAAGTTCCTTTGATAAGGTTGTCTTACCACTCCCCTCAGGCCCTTCAATGGTGATTAAAAATCCCTTCTTCCCTTTCACGCGATATACTCCAGTATTGCGATATCAATCCTCTTATCCCTTAATCCCTGGACCCTGACTCCCAATAATTTTCACTCCATCCTTCTCATCCTGAATTTCTAACCCGCGTTCTCGAAGACCCAGACGAATCTCGTCCGCCAACTTCCAAAGTTTCTGATGCCTTGCATTCTCACGGGCCTTTACCAAATATTCAACTTCCTCTTGTTTCAAAAGAGATTGAGCCAATAATTCATTGACCCGACCTTCTTCAAAAGGAATCTCTGAACAAATTTTTTGGAACCGACCTGTATCAATCTTTAAACCTAAAAGATCGACCATCATCGTAATCGCTTGATAATCCTCAGAGGTCGATTTCACTTCAGCTCCCCGATCTAAACTTTGATTAATTTGGGCCAAAACTCTAAAAAGAACGCCCAGGGCCTTGGGCGTATTAAAATCATCTTCCATGGCTTCACGAAATAGCGAAACCCATTTTTCTACCCCGGGAGATTCTTTCGAAGCCTTAACTTGCCCCTTTAATTTTTCCTCAACCCTTGAAATCGTAGATTCAATTCTCTCAAGGGCCTGCCTTGCCTCATTGAGAGATTCAAAAGAAAAATCCATCGGGGTGCGGTAATGTTTTGAAAGCAAAAAAAAGCGAATGACCCGTGCTGGATGGGTCTTCAAAAGTTCTCTCAGGATGAAAACATTTCCCAATGATTTACTCATCTTCGTCTTATCAATCATGATCATTTCATTATGAATCCAATAGCGAGCAAAGGATCTTCCCGTAGAAGCCTCTGACTGGGCAATTTCATTTTCATGATGAGGGAAAATAAGATCACTTCCCCCTCCATGAATATCAAAACTGGCCCCGAGATGCTTCACACTCATGGCGGAACACTCAATATGCCATCCGGGACGGCCCTTTCCCCAAGGACTCTCCCAGAAAGGTTCTTCGGGTTTTGCTGCCTTCCAAAGTGCAAAATCTTCTGGATGATTCTTTTTCTCGTCAGGATTAATTCTAAAACCTGAGCGCATCTCTTCTAAAGTTCTACGAGAAAGTTTTCCATAAGAAAGAAATTTCGTAACCTCAAAATAGACATCCCCTCCCACTTGATAGGCATAGTTTTTCTTGATTAAGCCATCAATCATTTCAATCATCTCTTGAATATGCCCTGTCGCCAAAGGTTGAGAGGTGGGTTTTAATATATTCAGCATGCCCATCTCTTCAGAATATTCTTCAATATATTTTTGAGTTAAAGTCTTATAATCTAATTCTAATTCATGACTTCGTTTAATAATTTTGTCATCAATATCCGTAAAATTACGCACATAATTGACTTCAAAACCTAAGGCCTTTAAAAATCGATAAATGACATCAAAGACGACCGCAGCACGGGCATGACCCATGTGGCAGGAATCATAAACTGTAACGCCGCAAACATACATTTTCACCTTCCCAGGCTCCAATGGAGTAAAAAGCCCTTTCTCACGCGTTAAGGTATTGTAAATTTTAAGGGACATATTTTAAACTCCTAAGTCAAAAATCAAAAACCAAAATGACATATTAAAATTTAAAATGCACCCAAGTCATTGCGTGCAAAAAATTTTGATTTTTGATTTGTCATTTTGATTTTTGTCATCATGAACTTTCAGTCCAGCCAAGTGGATAAAAATAAAGAACATTATTGTACATTTTTTCTATTTTCATGACTGATTTTTGATATCTCTTCCACTCTCGTTAGAGCCTTTCTAAGTCTTCTTATCACTTCATCCTTCCCCATCACCGGGCACACATCCTTTAACTCAGGCCCATGAGGATGACCTGTTAAAACCAGACGAAAAAGAGGATAAAATTCCTGACCTGACACTTCGAGTGCTTTCTGACAAAGAGAAAGGGATTTTACAGGGAAAGCCTCTTCGGTCCAGTCCTTTTCTAAAGCGTCCAAAATCCCTTTAAGAATTTTCCCTGCTGCTTCTGAGGATAACGCATTCTTAATAACCTCTGCCTCAAGAGAAGGGGGATTCAGAAAAACTTCCAGCTCTTTCATTAACTCTTGAAGAGTTCCTGTACGTTCTCTCAACAATTCAACCTTGCCATAAATTGTATCAAGAGAAATATTTTTTAAAATTTCAGGGAAAAATTTTTGCAAATGATGTGATACATCTTTAACTGAAATTTTTCTCAGATGCTGAGATCCCACCCAATGCAACTTCTGGGGATTAAAAATTGCACTGGACTTCACAATCCTTTCAATCGAAAATTTTTGAACCAATTCTTCAAGCGAAAAAATTTCCTGATCATCTCCACTGGACCAACCCAAGAGAGTTAAGTAATTTAAAAGAGCCTCTGGCAAAAATCCCTCCTGATTATAAAAACCTACAGAGGTCGCCCCATGCCGCTTTGAGAGACGTGTTCCATCGGGTCCCATAATCATTGAAAGATGGGCAAACTGAGGAACGTCAAAACCCATCGCTTGAAAAAGAAGAATATGTCGAGGGGTATTCGACAAATGATCTTCACCCCGAATCACATGACTCACTTTCATGAGACCATCATCCACCGCCACAGCAAAATGAAAAGTTGGAAACCCGTCTGATTTAAAAATGACAAAATCCCCAAAAAGAGCCGTATCAAAAATGACCTCACCCCGAACTAAATCCTGAATTTTAACCTTCTGGGGTTCTACCTTAAAACGTACAACAGACTTTCGGCCTTCACGCTCATAATTTTTCTTCTCTTCCTCAGTCAAAAATCGGCATCGATTATCATAACGAGGAGGAATACCCTTCGCTTGCGCATCCAGCCGACGAGCTTCAAGCTCTTCCTGCGAACAGTAGCAGGAATAGATAAGTCCCTTCTCTTCTAAACGTTTGGCATGAGCCTTATAAATTTCCAACCGCTCGGATTGTAAATAAGGGCCATAGCTCCCTCCAACCTCCGGGCCCTCATCCCAATCCAACCCCAACCAGCGCAAATCTTTCATGAGCAGTTGAGTATATTCAGCCTTTGATCGCTCTTGATCCGTATCTTCAATTCTCAAAATAAAAGTCCCTCTCATTTTTCGGGCAAAAAGCCAATTAAAAATAGCTGTTCTGGCATTCCCCAAATGGAGCTCCCCTGTCGGACTGGGGGCAAATCGAACACGAACTTTTTCCTGATTTATAATCACAGAAGATAAAAATTTTTCTATCGTTTCTACAAATATTTCAGCATCCGTAACATCTTGACGAGCATCATCTTCCATGGAAGCAGGCAAAAAATCATAGTCACCGCTTTGACGATCTTCAAAGAGACGAGTAAGTAATTTTGTAAATTCCGGAGGAAAAACACCTGCATGAACAAAATTCTTATTAAAAGCTCCGATGACCTGGGCATGGCTCGAATACGTTTCACCACCTGACAACAGCACAGCACTCACTGCATGAAAAGCAGCATAATATGCACGCGATGCAGCATCACCCCAAGCACCACCTTCCAGCAAAATTCTAGCCGCACGAATCTTCTCATGCGCCTGAATCAACATCGATTTTATTTCGGCCTTCACAAAACAACACCCTCCCTTGCAATGTTGATAGCCAAAGGAAATCCTTGGGTACTCTGCCACTCCTCCTCGCTTCGAAGGACTGAAGCAAAAAAAGCATCATAACGATCTAGCAGTTCACCTTCAATATCGAGAATGCTTGAACGAAGTTCTGGAGTCTTGTGATCCACCACCACCAAGACATCATAATCGGAACCTTCACGAAAATCACCCCGTGCCCGAGACCCAAATAAAACCACCTGCTTCACACAAGATCCTAGCTTGCGTTTCAGCTCAGAAGCAAACTCTTGAATAACCTTTTCCATTTTTAATCCCTCAATTGGATTTTCAGCATTTGCCTTTAAGTATTCCCCAAATGGAGCTCCCCCGTCGGACTGGGAGCAAATCGAACACGAATCGAGTTTGTATTCATAAGCCCCATATCATAAGGTAAACTCAAGAAATTTGCATGTGGATTTTTGAAACCTGCTACAAATACCTCATCTTCGATAAATAGGCATACAATCCATAAGCCAATCCCACCAATAAAACACCCAAGGCAAATGAAATGAAAAAATTCATCTTGAGCCAACGATTCAATAAAAAGGGTAAAAAAAAACCAGTGAAAGAGGGACAGCCACAAAAATAGAAGAAGCAAATTGATTAATCTTTTCCATGTTGCGAAATTCCGCATAAGAAAAAAAGAGGCCGATCATCGAAGTAAGGGGAAGAGCAATAATGAACCCCGCAAGGACGGGCCTTTTCCCTGCAAGCCAAGAGGTAAACGCAATAATCACGCTCGACACAAGAATTTTGATAATGAAAAGCATAAAATCTCCAAAATAGTTATTTATTTTGTCTAAGGGAATATCCTAATCGGCCCATTAAATTTGGATCCCTTAAATTAATTCAACTTAACCCATTTCAAATGATTGAGGACAACTCTAATTTCTCCATAAGAAGCACGTTCTCCCAGATCAGATTTTATAGGTGCAAGCCATTCTCCTCCGATCCGTTCGGCAGCATTCGTAATGAGGGCAATTTTTTCAGGCAAGACCAACTGTTCAACCTTAAGCGTTCCATCCAAAACAAAATCTGCCAAATGACCTTCAATGGTCGAGGGGCTTAAGGACCTTTCCACAGCAATCGCTTGAATCGGTTTTCCGCTCTTAAACAAACGCAAAGTTTCTTGCTTGGTTAGGGACGGACCGGCAGAAGCATTGCTTTTTTTGGCAAAAGTTTCCTTACCCTTCTTCTCATGAATACGAGAAGCCAAATGATGTTCGTGGCAATAGGACTGAATCACTTCCAAAAAAATGGCTCCATACTGCTTGAGTTTTACTTCGCCGAAACCCGAAATCAACTTTAATTCATCTACGCTACTGGGTAAATAAGTAGAAAGCTCGATGAGCGTTGCATCTGAAAAGACAAGATAAGCGGGAACATTCGCTTTCCGAGCAAGATCCAAGCGCAAGGCTTTTAGAATATTAAAAAGGCCGGTTTCATGCGGAGTTTCAGACTCGGAGACACTTTGACGAGAGACAAATTTGATCAGCATCACTTTTTCCTCATTCCTCATCACTGACGCACTTTTTGGAGTCAGTTTAAGCGTTGGATATTCGCCTTCCTGAGCGAGATACCCCATTTCGATCATTTCATGAAGCAAACTTCGCCATTCTTCTTTTGAAAGCAAGGCCCCGCTTGCGTACCCCTCCATTTTTTTATGCGGCTCTTTCATTTTGACAGACTTTGAACCCCGCAAAAAATCAATCACATAGTTAAGGCCGTAACTCCCGCGCAGCCGAGTGACGGCAGCTAAAGCCTTTTGGGCATTATTAGTCCCATCGATCTTTTCATATTGGGTGAGGCATGCATCGCATGAAGCACAATTTCCAGGATGACTCTCACCCAGATAATTAAGGAGATACTTTCGCCGGCAGGAAGTACGCAATTCACAAAACCGAGCCATTTGATTTAATTTTTGCGTAAGAATTTCCGTTTGTCTTGAATTTCCCTCAATCTGAGCAAAACTTTTCAATTTCATCACATCGCCTGGGCTATAAAAAAGAATCGCATCGCTCTTAAGCCCATCACGACCCGCACGGCCTGTTTCCTGATAATAGCTCTCAATATTTTTGGGCATGTCCATGTGAATGACATATCGGACGTTTGATTTATCAATCCCCATTCCAAACGCAATGGTAGCGACAATGATTTTAATTTTGTCCTGGATAAACAAATCTTGATTTGCATCGCGAATGTCTTTACTCAGCCCCGCATGATAAGGTTTTACCAAAAAACCCTTTTTTTCAAGTTCTAGGGCTAAATCCTCAACGGATTGACGCGACAAAGCATAGATAATGCCTGAATCTGAACGGTGTTTATTTAGATACTCTAACAATTTTTGACGGGCGTCCTGTTTACCCTCAACAAAATAATGAATATTTTTTCTGTCAAAACTCGAAATAAAAACTTTGGGCTGATTTAAATTGAGCTTTTCTAAAATATCCTGCCTTGTCAAAACATCCGCTGTAGCAGTCAGGGCGATCACCGGCACAGCCGGAAAAGTGTGTTTCAAAACAGAGAGCCTTAAATATTCCGGACGAAAATCGTGTCCCCATTGTGAAATACAATGGGCTTCATCGACGGCAAAAAGAGAAACCTCAATGGATTGTAAAAATTCCAAAAATTGAAACTCCCTCGCAAAAAATCGCTCCGGCGCCAAATAAAGAAGTTTGAGCTTTTTCTCTCGAACCGCAGAGAGAACTTTTGATTCTTCACTCCAAGTCAAAGTCGAGTTTAAGAAAGCCGCTGGAATACCGTTCAGCTTCAGGGCACTCACCTGATCCCTCATGAGAGCAATAAGCGGAGAAATCACAACCGTAAGACCTGGAAAAATAAGTGTTGGGATCTGGAAACAAAGAGATTTCCCGCCACCCGTGGGCATCAGGGCAACCACATCTTTTTTTTGAAGTACCGCAGATATGATTCTTTCCTGATCCAGACGAAATTCATCAAAACCAAAATGACTTTTTAAAACTGTTTTAACTTGGGACATTGGGGTCTCTTAATCAACGTTCAAGCACACGCCAAACTTTGCGCGTCCTGGTAATGTTCATACACGAACTTGAATTATAAAATGGCCTTCCTTTTCCGAATTGGTCTTTTTACCATTTTTTCCGGAAGCTGATGAGGCCTCATACCCGTAATCACACTTTTCCCCATCTGTTTTTTGATCGCCGCGTGGGCTTTACCAGCCACATGGCCGCCTTCTCGGGAGGTTTTCTCCTTCTCAGGACCGGCCAGCAAAAAGTATTCGTGGAGTTTTTTACGAAGAATTTGCTTGGGAATAAGTTTTGTCTTGTATTCCGCAACGAGCGCGGGTGAGAGATTGCGGCTTAAGGCATACTCGGCCACCTCATCGTCTTTGGTTTTGGAAAGAATGTGTAAATGGCTGGACCAGCTGATTTGTGTCAACAGTGTTGACACAATTGCATCATCCCGATAGGTCTCGTAAAACTGACGCATTCGGTACAATCCGCGACGGGTAAACCCTTTAAAATCCGGATGCTTTGTCTGGATATATTCTGCAAGACCGTCCACAACCGCGTCGCCCCATTCAGCACAGGCCATCTTCCTGCTGATGTATTCACCAATGCTCCAATAAAGTTTTACAAGCTCGGCATTCACGCTTTTTATGGCATGATACCGAGCTTCGCGGATCATTCTTACGACTTCTGAAAATTGTCGATCAAATTTTTGTGCGGGTTTCACTTCAATACCTCTTTTATCAACCCTTATGCCCAAATTGGCACATATCTGAAAGAACGGGTCACGTCTAGTGTTATAGGTCCCCTGCTTATACATTAAACGCCACGGCAAACCCTTAGGGTTTAATATACCATTGATAAAATTAGGATACCATTCGCTTCCATTTAGCCGATTAACATTTACCTAATTTTAAATTCATAACTTTCTCTTGGGTTCTTTCCCCTTGACTCAAATTCAAGAAAACCCTAGTCTTACCCTACAATGAAATATCGCATGCTTGCAAATACAAATTTAAAGGTTTCTGAAATCGGGTTTGGAGTTTGGACCGTTGGAACGACTTGGTGGGGTATTAAAGAAGAATCTGTTGGGATTGAACTTCTTCAAAAAGCCTTTCACTTGGGTGTCAATTTTTTTGATACAGCGGACACCTATGGAAATGGCTATGGCGAAACCATTCTAGCCAAGGCCCTCAAGGAAAAAAGGTCAGAAATCGTCATTGCTTCAAAATTTGGATATGATATATATACCCCTAATCCAACACGTCGAGGTCATGAAGAACTCTCTCAAAAATGGGACCCTCCATATATTCGCTATGCCTGTGAAGAAAGTCTCAAACGGCTCCAGACCGATGTCATCGATCTTTATCAACTTCATAATCCCAGAATCGATACGTTAAAGAGAGATGATATTTTTGAAACTCTTATAGCCCTTAAAAAAGAAGGAAAAATTCGTTCCTTTGGTGTTGCTCTCGGCCCAGCTATCGCTGAGCGCCAAATAGAGGAAAGCGTTTATTCCATTCAGAAACGAAAAGTAAATGCGGTTCAAATTATTTACAATCTTTTAGAACAAATGTTGGGAATAGGGGTCTTTCCCTCGGCACGAAAAGAAAATTCCAGCATCCTCGTTCGAGTTCCTCATTCTTCTGGGCTTTTAGAAGGCCAATATACCCAGGAAACAACCTTCTCTGAAAACGACCACCGTTCCCATCGTGTATCCACCGATGAGAGAAAAAAGAGATGGTTGGATGACGGACTTAAAAAAGTTGAGCAATTGAAATTTCTGACTGAAGGTAAAAATCGGACCTTGGGCCAAATGGCCATTCAGTTTATTTTGACAGAGCCTTCTATCACCTCTGTCTTTTCGAATATCTATTCTTTGGAGCAATTAGAAGAATTTGTAAAAACCCCTGAAGTTAAGCCCCTCACCCCTGAAGAGCTAAACGAAATACAGAGCTTATACCAAAATAATTTTGGACTTGAAACTGCTTCATCAAAAATGTAAACGACTATGAAAAAATGACCCATCAGCTTGAACCCTAAAACCAAAATTGATCATAAAAGCACGGTAGTGTCATTAATCTAATCTAAAATTGATTCTTTTATTTTTTACCTTCTCTCCTTCTAAGGTGTCTTTATCTATGAAGGCACTCATGTACACTTTTAAAGAGAAATAATAACAAAAATGTACTAGTGATAACAGAATCGACGTCAGACCCATTAAGACTATAACTAATTGGGAGAAAGGTAGTTAAACTACATTAAATAAACAGAATATCCCTATTTCAATTAAGAAATGTGATATGATGAATGTGGGAACGAGGAAATCATATGCTCATACGTCTCTATGAAGAAAAAGAAAAGAGAACTTTAGTGATCGAGCTCTATGAAAGCCCAAGTATGTTCACAGTCGAGATACAATCGGGGCTTTTTTATGGGTACGATGAAGCTCTTACTTTGACCAGGATCGACGTGCGAGATGAAAAATTAATTGATCCCATTTTATACGAGCTTGAAGAATTGCTGAAGTCCGCAGATGTAAAAATTATTAAAAAGGCTGCGTAAACTTGGTCACCAGTCATCTGTCTTCTGTTGTCTGTTGTCTGTCTTCTCAGCAAAGTAGGCACACCGCATAAGCGCAAACCCCCTCTACACGACCCACAAAGCCAAGCCCTTCTGCACGGGTTGCTTTAATATTTACTTGATCCGGAGAAAGAGAAAGAATCGAGGAAATTTTTTTTCTCATGTTAGGAATCAAATGTGAAATTTTAGGCTCTTCAATGGTGAGGGTAGAATCAATATTCTGAATGGAGAAGCCTTTTTTCTTAATTAAAACTTCCACCTTTTTTAAAAGAAGAAGACTTGAGATGTTTTTATATTTTGGATCTCCCCCAGGAAAGTGAATTCCAATATCGCCAAGACCTGCAGACCCTAAAAGGGCGTCCATCACCGCATGCACCAAAACATCTGCATCGGAATGTCCTTGAAGACCTTTTTGACAAGGAACATTGACACCTCCTAAAACAAGAGGCCTGCCCGTTTTAAAAGGATGAATGTCTAGGCCAAAACCGATTCGGGGTGAGTCGTGAGTCTTGAGTCGTGAGTCTTTTCCCCTTTGATTTTTATCAATCGTTTTCATATATTTTCCTCAAAAAAATTTAAAATTTAGGAGGACGAACGATGCATGATCCATTCTGCCCATTCTAAATCTGCGGGTGTTGTAATTTTAATATTTTTCTCATCTCCCTCGACTACTTTAACACGCCCTCCTTGGCTCTCAATCAAAAATGCTTCGTCTGTTGCAATGGATCTTGTGGAACTTGCTTTTTTAAAAGCCTCCTTCAATAAGTCCACCCTAAATCCTTGAGGGGTCTGAGCCTCAAAAAGTTTTTCACGGTCATGCGTTTTGACAATAAATCCCTTTGGATTTACTTCTTTTATTGTGGGTTTCACTCGAAGCCCTGGAATCGAGGCTCCCCACTTGAGTGCTCCTTCAATCACATCAGAAATTAACTGAAGGGTCACGAAGGGTCGTGCCGCGTCATGAATGAGAACGATCTCACTTTCTCTATCCACTTTTTGAAGAGCATTCCATACAGAGTCTGATCTTGTTTCTCCTCCCTGAACAAGTTTTATGGGTTTCACAAGAGAAAATTTTCCCATTTGTTTTTCCCAGAACTCACCCATAAGGCTAGAGCGGAGGGTCACAATGATTTCTACGATATCCGAAACTTGATTAAAGGCCTCAAGGACATAAGCCAAAAGAGGTTTCCGATTCAATGGGAAAAACGCCTTTGGGATATTCCCCCCGAACCTCTCCCCTTTTCCGGCTGCAACAATGATCGCAGAAATTTTCATCAGGGGAAAACCCTCTCCAAACCTTCCTGAAGCGTTCTGATGGGACAAAGCTCTATCCCATCCAAAGAAATATTTTTCTTAGGATGGTAAGGAATCATACAACGCTTAAACCCAAGATTTCGGGCCTCTGTGATCCGCCGCTCTAAACCTTGAACATAACGGATCTCTCCCCCTAAACCAATTTCTCCTATCCATACCACTCCATCTTCGATTGCTTTTCCGTAAGCAGCAGAAGCAATGGCCATCGCCAATCCTAAATCAATCGCAGGCTCATTGATCTTCATTCCTCCTGCAACATTCACAAAAACATCGGCTCGATCAACCCCCACACGAGCTCTTTTTTCCAAAACAGCCAGAATAAGAGAAAGCCGATTCAAATCGATTCCAGAACTTCGCCGATTGGGAAAACTATTTTTTGTTTCGCACACAAGTGCTTGAACCTCAAGAAAAAGAGGACGCGTTCCTTCAAGAGAACTGACAATCACAGAACCACTCATTCCTGGAGGTTTTTCTTCAAGGAAAAGTTCAGAGGGATTTTCTACTTCTTCCAATCCTTCCTCACCCATTCTAAAAATACCGACCTCATCCACAGTCCCAAACCGATTCTTGATCGTTCTTAAAATTCGATAATGAAGGGCTTTTTCACCTTCAAAATAAAGGACCGTATCCACCAAATGTTCCAAAATTTTCGGACCTGCCAAGGAACCTTCTTTGGTGACATGTCCCACAAGAAAAATGGGAATAGAACTCTTCTTTGCAATCTCCATCAAGCGAATAGAACATCCTCTCACTTGAATTAAGCTTCCAGGAGAGGATTCTAATTCTGGATGATAGACCATTTGAATGGAATCAACCAGAATCAGCCCGGGAGAAAGTTCTTCGATAATCATTTCTAAACGAGACAAGTCTCCCTCGGCCCAGAAAAAAAGCTCTTTGGACGAAACACCTAATCTTTTTCCACGTTGCTTTAATTGAGAGAGCGATTCTTCCGCAGAAACATATAAAACAGAATGCCCTTTTCCCGTATAAGTTTCGGCAACTTGCAGAAGCAACGTCGATTTACCGATTCCTGGTTCTCCTCCAATCAATACCAAAGAGCCCGGAACAATTCCACCCCCCAGCACTCGATCTAATTCAAACCATCCGGAAGGGTGTCGGTCTACCTCCTCATGAGAAAGATCTGGAAAGCGTACCGGGATAGAATGAGTCGCCTTTGAAAGCCCCTTCAAATCAAAGGCCTTTGGAAGAATCGATTCCTCTTGAAGCGAATCCCATTCCTGACAGGTCGAGCATCGTCCCATCCACTGACGAAAGGAAGCACCGCATGATTGACAAACATACTGAACGGTTGTTTTGGGCATTCTCACTCATTTTCTTTTATAGAAATACCCCTTATTCTCTTCAGATTGAGCAGCACCCGCCGACCCACTTTTAGAATCTAAATCTTTTTCCTTATAAAGGAGACCATGTCTTCGCACAGAAGTAATCCAGGCATTTATATTTTCAAGGGTTTCATGAAGTGAATTATGAACAGTTGGGCTCGACACCAAAAGGCCCAAGGTTCCTTTAGCCATTTTTAGATCGGACATCACTCCATCCAGAGATTCAGAAATTCTTTTCCATTTTTCCAAAATGGCCTGAATATTTTCTCGATTCTCATTAATGACCGTTTTCATGGAAGACGCCGTTTCCCCAAATTCACCCAGGGCAACTCTCAACTTCTTACGGGTTTGGGGCCCTGTTAATCGAGCGATGTTTTTTAAAGATTGGGTCAAGGCTTCTTTGGTTTCATGATCTGTTAAGTCTCTCAAATTTTGAACGGTTTCTCGAACATTTTCCTTGGTCCGATCATCAAAAATATCCTGAACAGCGGTTCGAAATTCGCCGACCAATTTCAAAGCCTCTGAGACCACATCATTCAAGGCAAGAGGTTCTTCCCCTCGAACCTTATCCCATGCAACATAAGGTTCTGCCGTTGCCGATTTGGATAAAAACTCCAAATACTTCTCACCCATGATTCCGAGAGAATTAATAATGAGTCTCCCATCTTTTCGAATGATAATCCCCTTTCGAATGTCCATGTGGATATAGACATCGTTGGATTGATCTTGCGCAAATTCAATGGATTGAACTTTACCCACTTCTACGCCTGATAAACGAACGGGGGCCCCGACTACCACTCCATTGGTAAAATGGAAAACAGCCGTGAGTCGATAGGTATTGTGAAGAAGACGGGCGCTGCGAAATCCAAAAAGAAGAATCATGGTTCCCAGAACCATCAACCCTACAAATACAAATAAACCGACCTTCACCTCCACTCGTACTCGCGACATGATGGCCCTCCAATGATCAAAAAAGTCACCCGTTACCGGTTCGCCCGTCACCGGTTAATAAATCAATGATCTAAAACTTAATTTCTAAATTATGCACTTCCGCAACCTCAGTTGTAATGGGCCCCTTGGCACTTCCTGTAATAAATTGCTGTACAATAGGATTTTTAGATATCTTAAACTCTTCAACAGGACTCACTTCGATAATTTTTCCATCATATAACATTGCAATCCGATCAGCAATCTTAAACGCACTCGCCATGTCATGGGTCACGGCAATCGATGTCGAGTGAAGACGTTCATTCATTTTTATAATCAGCTCATTGATAATATCACCCATGATGGGATCAATCCCTGTTGTGGGTTCATCATAAAGAATAATTTCTGGATCCATGGCAATGGCACGGGCCAATCCAACCCTCTTTCTCATCCCGCCTGAAAGCTCGGCCGGCTTCAAATCTTCAATCCCTTCCAATCCGACGACAGAAAGAAGTTCCTTAACGCGTTCTCCCACCTCTGAGCGACCAATTCGCGTATGTTCGGTCAGACCAAAAGCAACATTCTCCCCAACAGTCATGGAATCAAAAAGGGCTGCCCCCTGAAAAAGAAGACCAAAACGTTTTCGCACATCATTTAATTTCTGTTCCGGCATTAAAACAATATCACAGCCCTCAATTAAAATCTTTCCACTGTCCGGCTTCAAAAGGCCAATAATGTGCTTTAAAAGCACACTTTTCCCCTCACCACTTTGCCCAATAATGACCAGGGATTCTCCCCGATAAATATCCAGGTTTAGGCCTCTTAAAACAGGAATATTTCTAAAATTTTTTGCAAGATTTTCTATGTGAATCAGAATGTCTTTTTCCATAGATTTTTCTATAGTTTGTTAATCTTAAAAAAGGATAATGGACAAGAAAAAATCTGAAACTAAAATTGAAATACATGAGAAAACAACAGCCTCTGTCGTTGCAATTCCAACCCCTTCAGCCCCATTCTCTGTGGTGAACCCCTTATAGCAACTGATAATGGCAATGAGAACCCCAAAAACACTCGACTTTACCAAACCATTCATCAAGTCAGAGACCTTTGTAAAATCAAGCATGTTCTGAATAAAAAAAGTGTGATTAATATGAAGCATTTTTACTCCCACAATGTATCCCCCAAGGATACCCACAGAAATTGCAAAAGTGGTCAAGAGCGGAACCACAATGACACAGGCCAAGAAACGCGGTACGATTAAATAACTGACGGGATCCGTCGCCATTGATCTCAAAGCATCAATTTGCTCAGTCACACGCATGGTTCCAAGCTCTGCCGCCATCGCAGCTCCCACACGCCCAGCAACCATGACTGCGGTCAATACAGGGCCTAATTCCCGCGTCATAGAAAGCCCTACCAAAATTCCAATCGCCGTATCCATCGTAATTTGGTGAAATTGATAAAAAGATTGAACGGCCAGCACCATCCCTGTAAAAGCCCCTGTCAATAAAACCACCGGAAGAGATAAAACTCCGCATTGATAGCACTGCTTAATCACCAACGTCCAATTGGGGCTTTTAAGAAAAATTCTCTTTAAAGTCTGAACAAAAAGGATGAAGATACCCCCCAGCTGATAGATTCCATCAATGGCTGACCGGCCCAGATCCGGAATAAAATTTTTAAACATAAAATTGGATTTCAAAATCTTAAACCTCCTTCGAATACCTAAAATACCTTCATTTTCATCCATTGTAGATCAACAGGATGGACATGGAATGGTTCGAAGAGACACCCTTGGAAAGATCCCACTTTAACTTGGGTACCCGACATTTTTCCCAAGCCAAAAGTGAAAAAGAGCTGATTGAGCCCTCCCCACAACCCAGACCCCATTGGGAAGGATGCAACGATTTGAACCACCAAAAGAATTCCCGCATAGCCGAGACATTTTTCCAGCATGGAGAAATCCAATTTTTTCTAGAGTCTCAAAAAGAATTGTCTAAATCCATTGGTAGACTAACCGATCGTTTTCTAAATCCACTTTCAACTTCTGACCTTCACTCATCTTTCCCTTTAAAAGCTCTTCCGAAACAGGGTCTTCGATATAACGTTGGATGGCACGACGCAAAGGACGAGCGCCATAGACAGGGTCAAATCCTTTATCAATTAAGTATTCCCTTGCCTTGGGTGTAACCTCTATGTCATGGCCTTTAGCAACCAAGCGATCCCGAACTTTCTGAATTTCTAAGTCAACAATTTTTGCAAGATCGTCACGGGTTAGAGAATGAAAAACAATCACCTCATCGATTCGATTCAGGAATTCTGGTTTTAAGCTTTTTTTCAATTCCCCGACCAATTTATCACGCATCTCATCGTACTGAGCTTCCTTTGTTTCCTCATGAAAACCCACCGTAGACCTTTTTCTGATTAAGTCCGCTCCAATATTGGAAGTCATGATTAAAATGGTGTTTCTGAAATCAACCCTTCTTCCAAGACTGTCCGTGAGGTTTCCTTCCTCCAAAATTTGGAGAAGAACGTTAATCACATCTGGATGTGCTTTTTCCATTTCATCAAAAAGAACCACTGAATAAGGACGTCTCCTGACCTGTTCCGTCAGCTGTCCCCCTTCTTCATACCCAACATACCCCGGAGGAGATCCTGTCAGACGAGAAACCGCAAACTTTTCCATGTATTCTGACATGTCAATTTGAATCATGGCATCCACGTCATCAAACATAAATTCAGCCAATGCCTTTGCAAGCAAGGTCTTTCCTACCCCCGTAGGGCCTAAAAAAACAAAAGAACCCACGGGTCGATTCGGATCTTTTAAATCCGCACGCGATCTCCGCACAGCCTTGCAAACAGAACGAACTGCCTCCTCTTGGCCGATGACGCGCTTATGAACTTCATCTTCCATTTTTAAAAGTTTCTCGGCTTCAGCCTCTTCAAGACGAGAAAGAGGAACCCCTGTCCATTTGGATACAACTTGGGCAATATCCTCCTCCGTCACAATGACTTTATTCTCACTCTTCTTTTGCTTCCAATCAACCAAGGCTTCTTCTAATTTAAAACGCATCATTCGTTCTTCATCTCTGAAGCGAGCAGCCTTTTCAAAATCCTGCTCTCGGACCGAAGCCTCTTTTTTCGTCTTTACTTTACGCATTTCATCTTTGATACCCTTAATCGCATTAGGCTCCGTCACTGAATGAATTCTCACTCGAGCAGAAGCTTCATCAATTAAATCAATGGCCTTATCCGGCAAAAACCGTCCTGTCACATACCGATCCGAAAGTTTTACTGCTGCATCCAAAGCTGCATCTGTAATCACAGCCTTGTGATAGGACTCATACTTGTGCCGTAGCCCTTTCAAAATTTCTAGTGTCTCGTCAGGCGAAGGAGCATCCACCATCACGGTTTGAAATCGTCTCTCCAAAGCAGCATCCTTCTCAATATATTTCCTATATTCGTCAAGGGTTGTGGCTCCAATACACTGCAACTCACCTCGGGCTAATGCTGGCTTTAAAATATTAGATGCGTCAATCGCACCTTCAGCAGCTCCGGCTCCTACAATGGTGTGAAGCTCATCAATAAAAAGGATAATGCTTTGAGAAGTTTTAATCTCCTTCATAACAGCCTTAATTCGCTCTTCAAATTGTCCGCGATATTTGGTCCCGGCCACCATCAAAGCTAAATCTAAGGTTACAATGCGCTTCTCAATTAAACTTTCAGGGATATCGCCCGAAATAATCTTCTGAGCCAATCCCTCAACAATAGCGGTCTTACCCACACCCGCTTCTCCTAAGAGAACCGGATTATTTTTACGCCGGCGGCAAAGAATCTGAATCATTCTCTCAATTTCATCTGCACGTCCAATCACAGGATCAAGCTTATCTTGCTTCGCAAGTTCAGTAAGGTCTCTTCCAAAAGCCGAAAGAGCTGGACTCTTCACATTTTCTTCGACATTTTCTGGCATTTCTCCTTTTCCTGAAAATTCAGTCCCTAATTCTTTGAGAACCTCGGCCCGTGCAGCCTCAATATCAACATTTAAACTCTGCAAAATTTTTGCTGCAACCCCTTCTCCCTCACGAAGAAGGCCCAAAAGAAGATGTTCAGTTCCAATATACGTATGACTCAATTTTTTGGCTTCATCCAAAGCGAGCTCAATCACTCTTTTTGCCCGAGCAGTGAGAGGAATATCCCCAATCATTTTGGTCTCAGGTCCTGTTCCCACAGCACGTTCCACCTCCATACGTACCGTCTCAAAATCAAGGCCCATCTTTCTTAAGACATTAACGGCAACCCCTTCCCCTAATTTAATGAGACCTAAAAGAATATGTTCCGTCCCAATATAATTATGATTAAAACGGTCGGCTTCCTTACGAGCCAAAATAATCACTTGCCTTGCCCGGTCGGTAAACTTTTCAAACATGGATGATTCCCCCGAAATACAAGTTCAAAGTTTAAAGTTCAAAGTTGAAAGCTTAAAGATTCAAGAAAATAAAAGAAACAAGAACACCATGATTATCATAACACACAGAAGAAAGAGAAGCAGTTTAAAGTTCAAGGTTTAAAGTTTAAAAACTAAAAACTTCACCCTCCCGAATTTACTCCTGAACCTTTACCTCTTTTATCTTTAAACCTTAAACTTTGAACTGTATTTAATAGCCCCAACGGGAGTCGAACCCGTGTCTCCACCTTGAGAGGGTGATGTCCTAGGCCACTAGACGATGGGGCCTCTAAAAACAGTTCAAAGTTAAATGTTTAAAGTTTAAAGTTAAAAACAAAAGGCAAACAAAACAGTTCGAAGTTTAAAGTTCAAAGTTTAAAGTTAAAAAACCAAAAAGCTCTGCTCCTAAATCCTTGAACTTTGAACCTTAAACTTTGAACTGTATTGATGGCTGGGGGAGAAGGACTCGAACCTTCATGACATGATCCAGAGTCATGTATCCTACCGTTGGATGATCCCCCATTCACTTTATAATTTAGAGAAGCGAATCAAATGAACAAACTCTTTCACTTCAAGTTTCCGAGCCAGTCGAACATCATGATGACGAAGTTGAGGATGGAATCCAAAATTTTTTAGTATTCTATAAATCTGTTCCAGCAAGGATGGTGAAAAATTTGTAAACTTGATAACATCTGTATAGTTCTCAAGATCAACAACTCGATCGCCATCACTTTCAAACAATCCTTTTAAACAGCGCACAGTATACACGGGATTCGCGCAAATCCACAATGGAATAGACAAACGATGCTTCAATTTTTCTCCAACGGGAAACCGTAGTCTCTTGCTTAAGTGTTTCTGATAAAAATACACATCTACGCAACGGCTTGTCTTTCTATATCTCAGTTTTGCCTCTTTTCGAAAAATCTTTGTCATCATCCTCTTAATTCTACTAATCCTGACTTCTTCACGCTTGTTGCAACTGATTGATACTTTCTCACAGCGTGAAAGCCGTTCAATACAGCCATCACCCAAGAGAAGGCCATAAAACTCCGCAAGATCCTCGTTTTTTTCCAACAAATGATATTGCACCTTATTCTTAAGTTGCCACTGATAAAAATTACTCTTAGGCTTACGCCGAAGTGTTTGAGCTACTTTCAAAACGCTCGGATGAGTATGCTTCGTGTATCCTTTATTCCAAGGAACCCTTTTCGGAAGTATTGAACGCATGAGAGTATTCTAACTAAAATGCTTAGAAAATCAAAATTTTGTCCTACCATTAGACAAAAACCCCTTGGGAGTAAACTCCCAAGGGGTTTAAAAAACTCCTGATTCTCTTTGACTAGAAGCTTACTAAAATCTCACCTCTAATCTCAAAGGCTGTATCATCCGGAGTATATGCAGACCCAGGAAGAAACCATGCTAAATAGAGCTGGGTACTGACATCTTCCGTATAATCATATGCAGCCATGAGATCAAATTCATCACCAAGACTTTCATCGTTACCAGTTGTTAGGGCTGCAACACCTCCATTATCCTGGAAGGGATCTCCCATGGATTGGATGGCTTGCTCTAACTGCCAATAATGATAGTAATCGAATCCCAAAGTCACATTGTCCATTGGAAGGACACTGACCTTTGCATTGATGAACTGAATATTCTCCAGTCTTGGACTGAAAGCATATCCGTAATAGTTATACTCAAATAGCTCCTGAAAGCCTTCATAATCACCTGTTGTTGCAGTCGGATTTTCCTCACCCGAAGCAACCGTATAGATGACCGAAAGAGCGGGATGCCATTTAAAGTCAAACGTATAGGTTGCCCCAACATTGGCTGCCCAAGCTTCAAGGTCTCGATTCGGGGTATACTGATTGCCCTGATAATCGCCCTCTACCCAAAGTTGAAGAGCCTCCATCGGCATCACATCACCTCTTAATCCAACGGTAACAGGTTGATAATGCGTATCCACATCAACAAGTCCAATGACATATGCTTCAGCATTCCAGCGATCAGCTGCATAATGAGCATTCACGACATACATGCTCATGTCGTCTGCATCGACAGCCTGAATGGCCTGAGAACTTCTCTCTGCCAAACGTGCATAGACTGCATCCACAATGATGGGATAAAAATCCAATGTTGAGCGAATCGCATCGAAGTTAATCTCATGTTCATTATCACTGATGAGAAAACCTTTTCCGAAGTTCATGTATTGCCGACCTATCTTTCCAGTCAATGGCGTATAAAAAAGCTCACTGGCTTGAACATAAGCCTGGCTTACCTTGACATCGTAACCGTCTTTTTGACGACGACCTTGAGCAGTCGTATTCTCATCCATATGAACACTTCCTTGGATGTCTGTCGTTCCATCGGCATTTCGGACGCTTCGAGCACTTGAATCTAACCCAGCGAGTTGAGCTGCGGCGACTGAATTAGCATTCTGAGCAACGCCTTTATCGCCTACAATACCGGATGCCTCCAACTCAATGACAGTGAGAACATTATCGGTTAAATCTGCTTCAACATTAATTCTTGCCCGTTGAGCAAAATAACCAATATCGTCATCCGGTTTTGAATTATCTGAAAGGTCAATAACATTGGTCGAATAAAGACCACGGTTTCTCAACTCACCTGAAACTTTTACGTTCTGAACTTCAGCAAAACAAAATCCGGAGAGAACGATGAAGAGCGTGATACTGTAAAGTATCTTTTTCATCCTATAAACCTCCTGATTAGTCTTTGATTTCTTGGTTGAATCTATCTTGATCATCACTTGAGCAGCTTCAGGCCGAACAAATAAACCATCCCCCCTTTCTTGCCTTATTAAAGCTACCTATGATGTTTGGTACGAGAGAAGAAAAAAACAATAACATACGAACCCCCTTAAAGATACAAACATTCTATTCCTTTAAAAACGAAGATACAAGAAAAATTATCAGTCATGAAAATGAGACGTTGTTACTGGCTATTCCCCTCCTTTGTACCCCAAAGGGGAGGAACTCAATTTTCATCCACTTGGGTGGACTGAAAGTTCATGATGACAAATATAATTATGAATAAGAAAAAATAATATATTGTTCAATTTTTGACCCATATGAGTTATTTCTGAATATTTCTATTATGATAGGCAATAAAAGCTTCTAGGGTATCCTTCCAAATATTGCTTTCATCATTTTCTTTCAATTTTTGACATAACGCTAGGGCACCTGAAAAATGACCTTGAAGAGCCAGAATCCGTCCTAAATTCAATTGAGCCTGAGTATGGAGAAACTCAAGTTTTGGGTCCCTTAAAATAGTTTCAAAGATTTTTCGGGCTTGATCAAATTTTTTTGTTGAAATGAAGCATTCCCCAAGATTCATTTGGATGAAAGGGGCAAAAATGCGATCAGAATCTTTCAACAAAAATTTTTCGTAAATTTCAATCGCAGTATTAAAATCTAATTTCGTTATTTTCTCATGTGCTAAGTGAATCTCTGAAAGGGATGAGGCCGATGTACCAGGATAATTTTGAGTGATGCTCAAAAAATCATTCTCATCATGGGCGAGTGAAAAAAGATTCATCGATTTTTTCTCACGTACATTCTGATGGGAAGACCAACCCGTCAAACCTAAAACACCCCCTAAAAAAACAACTAAAACAAAAAGAATAAAATAACGAAAAGGAAAAAGTTTCTGAACAAACTTTACCTCAATAGATTTTTTCAATTTATTTTTCATCTTTTCACAAACTCCAATTTGGGTTAGAGTAGCCTAGCATTTTTTTCAGGTCTGTATTTAAATTTTTTTCATTAATTAATTCCGCAATCCGAAATTCAAAATCCGAAATATATTTTTTAACGCCCCCGTAGCTCAGTAGGATAGAGCGAAGCTTTCCTAAAGCTTAGGTCGGACGTTCGATTCGTCTCGGGGGCAGATTTCAATTTTAGATTTTGGATTCTGGATTGCGGAATGAAAAACAAAATTATTATTCATTCGCCTTTTTTAGCCTTCGACGTCGAAGCTCTTCTAATTCCTTTTTGAGAGGAGTCCAGTACATTTTGTCTATCTCTCTTTCACGTTTTTCTTCTTCTTCAAGAGCGTTCTGTAAAATCACCTCATCCTTGGCTTTTGCAAAGGAAAGAAGGGGCCTTTCTTTCATTAAGAGAGTCCGTTCAAAGGGATACTTTCCGGCAAGTTCTATCAAAAGACGAGACGTTCTTGCCTCTCTTAGCCAAAATGAAATTTGTTCTGAGGTAGGCTTCCCCTGATATGTAATATAATGTGCCTCCACAAGCCTCCTGATCATTGGCCAATCTTTATCTCTTTGAGTTTTTTTTGCCTGAACTAAATCGGGCAATGACATGAGTTCGTATTTCTCACTTGAATTGAGTTGGATTGTTGTCCTCCTCTCCCAAAGATCTTTAAAAGCCGCAACCCTTCGCATAACCGACATGACATCAATTCTCATATTGAGGACATCAGCCCGGAAGCATCGAAAATGAATGGCGTGACCGCGTCTTAGATACGTACTTGAGAACGGAGGAACGGCAATACACTTGGCCTTCAGTTCCTTTAATGCCTTGGATAAACGTTCAAGATTATGAGGCTCGGCAAGAATCGCAATATCCGTGTCGCGACTAAATTCTGCTGCGCCGTAGAACACGCAGGCCTGACCGCCCATAAGCAGGTGCTGAACGCCCTTCAAATAAAGCGTCGAAAGGACTCTGTGAATCGGGTTCGGGATCAAGAGAACCTCCCATTTTTATAAAAAAAACCCACAACTTTTGACTTTCTTTCCAACGTTGGGTAGGAGTCATTTTATACCACTCCAACCACTCATCCTCGTAGAGGTCATCACTGAAACTTTTTGATTTTTTCATATCAAGCCAAGACCCAAGGACATTGCTTTACAGATGATTGACATGTCGCAATTATACCCATTTTCTTAATACTGAAGAAGCGAAAAGACCGGATGGTTTTTTAATTTTTCACGCCCCTTTAAGAAGGTCAGTTCCATTAAAAAATCAATTCCCCGTATCAGACAGCCTGCCTCCTCTAAAAGCTGAATAACCGCAGAAACAGTGCCGCCCGTGGCCAAAACATCATCGACCACTAACACATGACGAAGCCTTTTCAAGTCCTCTTCATGAATTTCAAGATGGTCCGTTCCATATTCAAGTTGATAGGAAACCTTGCGGGTTTTACGTGGAAGCTTTCCTTTTTTCCGGACAGGGATGAGCCCCACTCCTAATTGCGCAGCCAAAGGGGCACCCAGAAAAAAACCCCTGGATTCAATCGTCACAATAGCATCCAGCACTTCATCTTGCCAACGATTAAAGAAAAACTGAATGGTTTTTTGAAAAAGAAATCCGTCCATCAAAAGAGGAGTAATGTCCTTAAAAATAATTCCTTTTTTTGGAAAATCAGGGACATCATGAATGACTTTTTTTAATTCATATGAAAGTTCTTGAGTGTCGATCAGTGTTCTCATTGTTGTAAACCACCCCCATATCCATCCGGGCCCAAAAAAATGAAAATCAAAATCCAAAAATCAAAATGCAAAATGACAATCCAAAAATCAAAATTTTTCCTCGCAATTGCATTTTAAACATTTTGGATTTTCATCTGTCATTTTGATTTTTGATGTTTGATTTTTAGATTTTCATCCTTCAAAATCCTGATAACTTAGATGCTTTTCGTTCAACACCTCTCTCATTTTCTTGACCGCGACCTCGCAAATTTGTCGAACACGCTCTCGCGTAATTCCCAGTCTTTGACCAATCTCTTCCAAGGTTTTAGGAGAATCGCCAAAAAGGCCATAACGCCAAAGAACAATTTTTGCCTCACGCTCTCCCAAGTGATTCACTAAATCCATAATGTTTTCGTGAATCATGCGTTCAGCAATTCCCCGCTCGGGACTTGAAGCTGAATTATCGGCGATCACATCAATCAGTTCGCTCACACCATCTTCGCCAATGACTTCATGAAGTGATTCTGGAGTTTTAGAAATATTTTGAAGATCAAGAACTTTTTCAGGCTCAATGTTAAGATGAGCCGCAATTTCTTGGTAAGTGGGATAGCGTCCCATTTCTTTGAAAAGGGCTTCGGATGCTTTACGAACGGCTGTCACTTTTTCAACCAAATAGACGGGAAGGCGAATCATTTTTGATTGATTGGCCAAGGCCCGCATAATCCCTTGCTTAATCCACCAAGAGGCGTAGGTACTAAGTTTGCAGCCCTTTGCAACATCAAATTTCTCAACGGCCTTCATTAAACCAAGATTACCTTCTTCAATTAAATCAAGAAGGGCCAAACCAATGTGCATATATCTTTTGGCAATGGAAACAACGAGGCGTAAATTGGCACGAACGAGCATGCGCCGTGCCTCTTCGTCCCCAGCTTGAGATCGACGGGCAAGGGCTTCTTCCTCCTCTCGATTCAGAAGAGGAGTTTCACCAATTTGCTTAAGATAGATTTGTACGGAATCTTCTGCCTCTGACATTTCTGCTGTCCGGTGATTGTTGTTGGGTTATCGATTGATAACATTAGTCTACAGTCTACGGTCCACGGTCTACAGAAATAAATAATCCTCTTAAAACTGTCGACCATCGACTGTCGACTGTGGACAAAAATGCATGGTAAAAACAATGAAACAGCTACGATCCGGGCTAACCTACATTCTAAATACCGATAACCGTTTTATGCATTTTTCAACTGCGCATGAGCTGCCGCAAGCCGTGCAACCGGAACCCGGTATGGGGAACAACTGACATAGTCCATCCCCTGGATATGGCAAAATTCAATCGAGGGAGGATTTCCTCCATGCTCTCCGCAAATTCCCACTTTGAGTTTAGGATTAACGGAACGACCTTTTTCAATACCAATTTGAATGAGGCGTCCAACCCCTTCCTGATCTAAAATTTGAAAAGGATCATCCTGCAAAATCCCCTTCTCAAGATAATCCTTGAGAAAGACACCCGCATCATCTCGGCTAAAACCAAATGTCATCTGCGTTAAATCATTTGTTCCAAAGGAAAAAAATTGTGCTTCCGCCGCAATTTTGTCAGCGGTCAAAGCAGCCCGTGGAATTTCAATCATGGTTCCAAAAAGATATTCCACTTTTATTTTGGCCTTTCCCATAACCTCTTTGGCAACTTCTTCTAGGTCAATTTTGAGAACCTTGAGTTCACTCACGTCTCCAATCAAAGGAATCATGACCTCTGGAACCACTTTAATTCCCCGCTTTGCAATCTCACAAGCTGCCTCAAAAATGGCCCGGGTTTGCATTTTATAAATTTCAGGAAAACTGATCCCCAGACGACAACCTCGGTGACCTAGCATCGGATTAAATTCTTTTAGAGAATCCGATTTTGCCCTTAATTGATCGGGAGAAACATTAATTTTTTTAGCTAAAAGTTGAATTTCTTCTTCCGTATGAGGAACGAATTCATGAAGCGGTGGATCTAAAAGACGAATGGTTACGGGAAGGCCTTCCATTGCCTCAAAAATTCCAACAAAGTCTCCCTTTTGCATGGGCAAAATTTTTTCTAAGGCCTTTTCACGGCCTCCATGATCCTCCGCCAAAATCATTTCCCGAACCGCATCAATTCGGTCCCCTTCAAAAAACATATGTTCGGTTCGGCAAAGCCCAATGCCTTCCGCTCCAAATTTTCTTGCAACCTTACAATCATTGGGGGTATCGGCATTGGTTCTCACCTTTAAACGTCGAGTCTCATCAGCCCATTTCATGAGCTCGCCAAATTCTCCACTTAATTCGGGACTGACCAAATCCACAGTGCCCAAAATGACCTCGCCGGTAGACCCGTTCAGAGTAATTTTATCCCCTTCTTTCAACACCCTCTTTCCTATCGTTAAAGTTCCCTTAACCTCATCAACAACGGTGTCCTGACATCCGGCCACACAGCATTTTCCCATGCCACGTGCAACAACGGCTGCATGAGAGGTCATTCCTCCTCGTGAGGTTAAAATTCCTTGAGCAACCGCCATGCCTCCAATATCTTCGGGGGAGGTTTCCGCTCGAACAAGAATGACTTTATGCCCCTGTTCGTCCCATTCTTCCGCTTTTTGAGCATAAAAAACAATTTGCCCAACCGCAGCACCTGGAGAAGCAGGAAGCCCCTTGGTCAAAACTTGATATTTGGCCTTTGGATTAATCGTAGGATGAAGCAACTGATCCAACTGAGCCGGATTTACCCGTAAAATGGCCGTTTTGCGATCAATCAATTTTTCCTTTTCCATTTCGACGGCAACTCTCACGGCGGCATGAGCTGTTCTCTTCCCTGAACGAGTTTGGAGTAAATAAAGCTTGCCCTCTTGAATCGTAAATTCGATGTCCTGCATATCCCTGTAATGATTCTCAAGGGTCTTAGAAATCTGCGTGAATTGATCATAGACCGCAGGCATGACTTTCTTCAGTTCTGCCAGAGGAACAGGGGTGCGAATTCCAGCAACCACATCCTCGCCTTGAGCATTCATCAAAAATTCGCCATAAAGTTTATTTTCACCTGTGGAAGGATTTCGGGTAAAGGCAACTCCAGTGCCCGAAGTGGGGCCCATGTTTCCAAATACCATGGATTGAACATTAACGGCTGTTCCGAAAAGGCCGCGAATTTCATTGAGCTGTCGGTATTTAATCGCACGGGCATTGTTCCAAGATCCAAAAACAGCTCCAATGGACAGCCACAATTGCTCGATGGGCGATTCAGGAAAATCAATCCCTTTAGCCTCACGTACAATTCTTTTGTATCGGATGACCAATTCGTTAAGATCAATCGCGTCCAGTTCATTGTCAAAATGGACTCCCTTTTTCTCACGAGCTTGAGTCAACGCCTCTTCAAAAAGGTGACGCTCCACCTCTAACACCACATCCCCAAACATTTGAATAAATCGGCGATAGGAATCCCAGGCAAATCGTTCATTCCCCGTCTTGGTCGCAAGACCATTCACAGACTGGAAATTAAGCCCTAAATTCAAAATTGTATCCATCATTCCTGGCATTGAAACCGCTGCACCTGAACGGACCGAAACGAGAAGAGGATCAACAGGATCCCCTAATTTTTTCCCCATCAGGTTTTCCAATTGATGAAGAGACTTTTCGACTTCTTTTCTCAAACCTTCTGGAAACTGACGTGATTTTTCATAATAGGCCTGACAGGCTTGAGTTGAAATCGTAAATCCAGGAGGAACCGGAATGGTCAGGTTAGTCATTTCGGCGAGGTTAGCGCCCTTGCCCCCTAAAACTTCCTTCATTTTTGAATTACCTTCGGCTTTTCCTCCTCCGAAGAAATAGACAAATTTTGTTGTTGCTGACTTTGTTTCCTTCGATAAGACTTGATCTGTTTTCTGCATAACGCGCTAACTCCTCCTTTTAATTCTTAGAAATAAAATCTGTTAATATTATCTAGACCTCCTGATGAAGCTGTTCCTTAAAAAGCATATTTTCTCTTAGCCAACTATTCATAAGACTCAATAGAGTTTTGTCTTCCATCTCTTCCTGTATATGTTAAACGGCCCCTCAACTCAATCAGGAGGGGTTCCTTCAGGAAATCTAACTTCCCATCCACCCCCATTTCCCTAAGGACTCGGTTCTATTCAATTTTCAAAGAACCATAACCTTGCTGTGAAAGCTGCTTAAAAAGTTCTCGAAATTTTTCGTGCAGATAAGGAGGGACATTTTCAAGATCCAATTTTTCATTGGAAATAACCTTTTTTACTCCTAACTGCACTCATCTTTCCACTGCCCTCATTCTGATATCCCTGTCCTTATCCCCAATTCAATACAACCCCTCTGCCGCAGTAACCATTGTCCATTTCAAATCACTTCTTAGGCGTGCGCTTAAAGCCTCTCATGCTCAAGGATCAGCAATTCTCATTAAGCAATACGTTGCCCAACTTCTTACCCATAAATCTTCTAAATAAGATGACTCGATTAGTAAGGGTAAAGCTTCTCCCTTATACTTTATAATGTCTTTTTCGGCTTTCTCACTTGCACACTGAAAATGAGGAAGTTGGCACAGCCGATGGAGTCGGTTTCGAGGAATCTTCCCAAAGTGGGATCGCAATAACGGGCTCTAAACTCGAAAAATTTATTCGGTTTTCAAAGAGCAAACTGTCATAAAATTTATGACGTATATTTAGTAAATCAGTGAACGTCCCCTATAAAAAAAGTTAAAAACCAAAAGTGAAAGATAAAAATACCACTTTGTTAAAATTTAAGCACCTAAAATTTTTTACTTGGAAATACGGAAATACGCCAGAATTATAAAAGATTGAATGTAAAAACCCGTCATACCATCCGTTGATGATATAAAACGTGAGACATCGATTAACGCTTTATCTCTGACTCTTAGCTCTCCTCTGCTAAGTTGTGTCCCAAGATTAGCCATCCATTCTTGACCTTGCGCCTTCGTGATAGGTTCATCGCAACCAAGTACCGCTCTTTTATCTAGCCCACCGTCTTGCGCTTGAAGCTCTACATACATAATTAAGATAGCTTCTTTTATTCTGCATCTCACTTGATGTATATTTAGTAAATCAATAAATCAATGAACGTCCCCTATTTTCCCAAAAAATCTGCTTTAAATGCTGTAAAGCGATTCGTTAAGATTGCTGCTCTTGCCTGTTTGACTAAATTTACAAAAAAGAAAACATTGTGAATCGAGGCGAGCCTCATCCCTAATATTTCACCTGCCTGAAAAAGATGCCGGAGATAAGCGCGGCTATAATTCTTACAGGTTGTACATCCACAAGCCTCATCCAGAGAAGAAAAATCATCTTTAAGACGGCTGTTTGTTAAAGTAATTTTTCCCTGATGGGTAAAGACCGTCCCATTTCTTGCATTTCGTGTGGGCAAAACACAATCAAATAAATCAATTCCTCTTTCAATACATTCTAAAAGATTGAGAGGGGTGCCGCAACCCATGACATAACGAGGTTTATTTTCCGGGATAGGGTCGACGGTTTCTTCAAGAACTTCATACATCAAAAGATCCGGCTCCCCCACACTTAATCCGCCAAAGGTATAGCCGTCAAAACCAACCTCACGAAGGCCCTCAATACATCGGACACGTAAATCCTTAAAAACACTCCCTTGAATAATCCCAAAAAGGGCTTGGCTTTCTTCGAAAGGCTGATGAGCCTTCTTGGAAATTTTTGCCCATTCTAACGTCAGAAGAACTGAATTGCAAGTAGACTCATAGGAGGAAGGATAGGGAAGGCACTCATCCAGACAAAGCGCAACATCCGAGGCCAGAATCCCTTGAATCCGAATCGCTTCTTCAGGAGTTAAAAACCATTTTGATCCATCCAGGTGAGAACGAAATTCAATTCCTTTTGAACTCACTTTTCTTAATTTGGCCAGACTAAAGACCTGAAACCCTCCGCTATCCGTTAAAATCACCCCGTCCCAATTCATAAATTTGTGAAGACCGCCTGCCTTCCCAATGATATCAGCTCCAGGACGCAGCATTAAATGATAGGTGTTACATAATATTCCCTGAACACCCGAGCTACGAAGCTCATCAGGAGAAAGGGTTTTAACCGTCGCTTGAGTTCCCACGGGCATGAAGCAGGGAGTCTCAACTTGACCATGGGTCAGCGTTAAAAGACCCGCCCTGGCACGGGTTTCTTTATCTTTTTTTAAAAGTTGAAAAGTCATAATTTATATCAAAATTTAAAAATCAAAATGACAGACCAAAATCCAAAATTTTAGAAAGCTTTTGGTTTTTAGTTATTTGAATTTTAATTTGTCATTTTGATTTTTGCGTTTTGATTTTTGATTTAAATAAGAATCAACATTGCATCTCCATAGCTATAAAACCGATATTGATTTTGAATCGCTTCCTGATAAAGAGACAATCGTTTTTGTCGACCGATCAGAGCTGAGACTAACATCAAAAGAGAAGATTTAGGAAGATGAAAATTGGTCAAAAGATTTTTGACAATTTTAAATTGATAAGGAGGGTAAATAAAAAGATCCGTTACCCCATTTCCAGATCGAATTTTCCCGTCTAATCCTACTGAGGATTCCAAACACCGAGCCGTGGTTGTTCCAACCACTAAAATCCTTCTTTTTTGGGAAACAGCCTGATTGATTTGAAACGCACTCACTTGGGAAATTTCATATTTTTCACAGTGAAGTTTCCCTTTTTGAAGCGTTTCCTCTTTCAAGGGTTGAAAAGTCCCCAGACCTACATGATGCGTCACCTTCACAAAATGAATGCCTCGATGACTCATCTCGTCCATTAATGATGGACTAAAATGAAGTCCCGCCGTAGGAGCCGCCACAGAGCCCCAACTCTTTGAAAAGACAGTCTGATAACGTTCTTTGTCTTCTTTTAGAATTAAGTCGGGATCTCGATGAATGTAAGGCGGAAGCGGGGGTTCCCCATATTTTTCAAGAAAAGATAAGGTTTCTATAGAGGAACTTATTTTAAGTGTTATCGTTCCATCCTCATTTTTTGAAAAAACCTGTCCGACCACTTCCCCTGATCCAAAAATAATTTCACTTGCGACAGGATTCTTTCCTCTCAAAAGCCCCTTCCATCCATCCGAGGTCTCTTCAAGCCAGAGAAATTCAACCAGCCTCCCCGTCTTAACTTTTTTTCCCCAAATTCTTGCTGGAATCACCCTGGAATCATTGATCACAACGGTATCGCCTGGTTCCAGAATATGGACAAGATCTTTAAAAGACCGATGCTGAATTTGGTTTGTTGCAGGATTAAATTGAAGTAGACGTGACATTTCCCGCATCGAACTTGGTCGTTGAGCAATCAGGGATGAAGGTAAATCATAATCATAGTCATTGAGATTCAAAACAGGTGATTGGTGATCGGGCATCGGTGATCGTATCATCCTCTGTTATCTAAGTCGAACACACTTTGCTTTCGGATAGTAATAGCCTAAAATTTCTTGAAAAGAAGATCCCTTTTCAGCCAAGGCAATGGCCCCATACTGGCAAAGACCTACGCCATGCCCCCATCCTTTCCCCGAAAATTCCATCTGGTCCTCACTGATCTTTAGCCAGAATATCGTGCTCTTAAGACGGGTATGCCCTAAATATTTTCTAAGCTCACGGGCAGGAATCGACTGATTTGCCACTTCAATAGACTCAATCCTCTTCGTTTCTAAATCGCGATGAAGAATCGCTGAAAAGGTTTCAGGAATGGGAAAATGATGCGATAATAATATTTGCCTAAATTCTGAGCAGGTTATTTTAAACTTCCATTCGACGCCCGGCTTTTCTTGACAGGGCTTACAACTTCGAGCTGGCGGAATTTTTTCACTGATATCAGGCCAGACTTCTTTAGCTTTTACCGTATATCCCCCGCAGCAATGATGAAAAAAAGAAGTAAATATTTTCCCTCGATAAACCAGAACCGTTCCCATCGTTTCTTGAATAGCCTGGTCTGTAAGTGCACTTTCACCTTTGATTCCTTGATAGGCTTGTGAAGAAGAGGGGCGATCCAAATCAAAGGGCTGTTTCGCATTCTTCAACTGATGAGCATAAGCAAAAGTCCTTGCGGCAATGGCTTGAGCCATCAGGGATTCTAAAGGAGCCCCTCGAGGCATTTCGGATCCTACGACTCCCCTTAAATAGCTTTCTAGAGGAAGTTGATTAATCACTAAAAATCCTCTTTTTTCATCAAGCACCCCTAAAATTTTTCCACGATAATCTTTGCCCTGAACTTTGAGAATTTCCGTTTCTGACGTCAAAACGATCACCTTTTGTTTGAGCACTTGACCATTCACATCTATCCCCTCAGCCTTTCGCGTCAGATGAACAAGCCCTAAGGATTGGAATAAATGCCTGCCCTCGTCATCCTCCACATCCAACTTTTCCCCAGAAATAGAAAGATCCGCAATCCCTTGATGAATCAAGACCCGAATATCCCTTTCAATCTCACGCGGTCTTTTACTCATTCCTAAAGAGAAAAAGAGGAGAAGAAAAGAAGCTGATAAAACCCACCCTTTTTTCATCATAAAATCCTTGACTCCGATCCTGCAGACCCGATAGTGTAAAAGATATGAGCACATAAGGTGCTCACTTTTATTATGCCATCAACCCTTACTCCTTACTACCTAACCTGGACAAGCCAGAACCCAATAAACCCATAGAAATCAAAAATTAAAAATCAAAGATCAAAATGACAATGCAAATATCAAAAATGATACCCATGCCCTTGTTCCTTGAATGAATACCCAAGGAGCTGGCCCGCATTTCTCATCAGATTTCGTGAATGAAAAACTTTTGAGAAGGTACATTTTTAACTCTTAAATCATGGGCTTGTCCTTGAAGAGCGATTTTTCCTGTTTCTAAAACATAAGCTCGATGGGCTAATTTCAAAGCCATATGGGCATTTTGTTCAACCAAAAGGATCGTCATCCCTTCCTGATTAATGGTTTGAATGGCTTCAAAAATTGATTTTACTAAAAGAGGCGCTAAACCCAACGAAGGCTCGTCCATTAAAAGTAATTTAGGACAAGTCATAAGGGCTCTGGCAATCGCCAACATCTGTTGTTCTCCCCCACTCAAGGTTCCAGCATTTTGACGTAGCCGTTCCTTCAACCTAGGAAAAAGTTTAAAAATCTTTTCGGAGTCTTCTTCAATCCCTTGAGCATCTTTTCTCAAGTAAGCTCCTAAATCTAAATTTTCTTTTACAGATAAATTCGGAAAAATCTGTCTACCTTCAGGAACATGAGAAATCCCAAGCTGAACAATTTGATGAGACTTGAGGCGATTCAAATCAAGTTCTTTCCCCTCCCTCGCATAAAGGATAGAACCAGAAACAACATCCATCAACCTAGAAATAGCTCTTAAAAGAGTGCTTTTACCCGCCCCATTTGCCCCAATCAAAGTGACAATCTCTCCTTCCTTGACTTCCAGAGAGACCCCCTGAAGGGCCTTGATGGCACCATATGAGACTTCAAGATTTTGAATTTTTAGCATGAATATTCTCTTCTTACTTTTTACTTCTTTTCCGCTTTCTACTTACTCCTTACTTTCTACTACTTACTGCTTTAAATTATCCTCCCAAATATGCTTCTATCACCTTTGAATTTTTCTGAACTTCTTTAGGATTTCCCTGGGCAATGATTTCGCCATGATCCATGACCACAACTCTTTCAGAAATCTCCATCACCATCTTCATATCATGCTCAATGAGAAGAATACTCATCTTTTGTTTTTGATGTAATTGATGAATAAACTTCATGAGATCATCCTTCTCCGTTGGATTCATACCCGCAGCAGGTTCATCCAAAAGAAGAAGTTGGGGACGCGTCGCTAAAGCTCTTGCTATCTCGAGTCTGCGCTGTTTTCCATAAGGAAGATTTTTGGCGAGCTCATTCTTTTCAGATGAAAGGCCGACAAAATCTAAAATTTCACTGGCCTTTTCTAGTGTCTGCCGTTCTTCTTCGTAAAAAGCAACCGTACGAAAAATAGACCTCCACAAACCACGATTCAAATAAATGGTGTGGGCGACACGTACATTGTCTAAAGCACTCATCGATCCAAAAAGGCGAATATTCTGAAAAGTTCGAGCAATGCCTTTACGACAAATTTTAGAGGGTCTTAAATGGCTAAGCGATTCTTGATTTAAAAGGATCGTGCCTATTTGAGGAGAATAAATTCCGGTCACAAGGTTAAATATCGTTGTCTTTCCTGCCCCATTAGGACCAATTAAGCTGACCAATTCTCCTTTTTTGAGTTCTAGGTCAAAATGGGAAACGGCCTTTAAACCCCCGAAAAACAATGTGCAATTTTTAAGTTCTAGTAGGGACATGTTTCTATACTTCTTGTTTGTATTCAGATTATAATTTACCGTCATCTTCATTTCTAATTCAAAATCCAAAAATCAAAATGCAAAATGACAGATTAAAATTCAAAATTTCTGATGCTATTGCAAGGGAGACATTTTAAGTTTTACATTGTCATTTTGATTTTTGATATTCTTGAGTTTCCAAAAACTCCTGATCTTCCCAGCATCAGTAAAATAAGAATAAGAGAATAAAGTACCATTCTAAACTCGCTAAAGAATCTTAAGAGCTCCGGTAAAATAGTTAAAACAATGGCCGCAATCACCGTTCCCGTAATACTTGACATCCCTCCTAAAACAACCATGACTACAATTTCAATAGACCTCATAAAGGTAAAAGAATTGGTATGAAGATAACCCACTTGATGGGCGAAAAGACAGCCGGCAATACCCGCAAAAAAAGATCCAATCACAAAGGCCCCAACCTTGTATTTTGTGGTGTTAATCCCAATCGATTCCGCAGCTATCTCGTCTTCTCTTATCGCTGAGAAGGCCCTGCCTTTGGTCGAATGAATGAGATTGCAAATCACAAGAAGGGTGATATAGGTTAAAAGCCCTAACCAAAAGAAATGGGTATATTCAGGAATATCGGTAAAGCCACGGGCTCCCCCCACAGCATCGGTATTCAAAATAAGAACGCGAATAATTTCTCCAAACCCTAATGTAGCAATGGCCAAATAATCACCCCGAAGACGTAAGATGGGTAATCCCACCAGAAGCCCTGCACTCGCAGCTGTTATCCCCGCCAAAGTCAGAGCAAGGGCAAACAAAATGCCTTTCGCAATCCCATCGGGTAGTCCAACTGATGTTGTAAGAAAATGAATGAACCAAGGCCCCATATAATAGGTGAGTGAGGCAGAAACATAGGCTCCTATAGCCATAAACCCTGCATGCCCGATTGAGAATTGACCGGTCTGCCCATTAATTAAATTAAGACTGACCGCTAAAATAATATTGATTCCAATGTAAATCAGGATTTGAAAGTAGTAGGCATTGAGATGAAGTGTGAGAACACGCTGCAGAATAAGAAGAGTGATTACGATCAAACCATTTAAAAGCCACATCCTCAAACATCTCATCTCGTCATTAACTCCGATATCATTTTTAATTCTCAATTCTCAATTTTTAATTGTTTTATAGTTTCTCAGGACCAGTTTTTCCAAGAAGTCCATGAGGTTTAAAAAGCAAAATAAAAATAAGAATAAAAAAAGCGAAGGCATCCCGATAAGTGCTTGAGATATAACCTGAGACCAATGTTTCCGAAATTCCCATAATCAAACCTCCGAGCATCGCTCCCACAACATTCCCAATTCCACCCAGAACAGCAGCTACAAAAGCCTTGAGACCTGGCATAATTCCCATCAAAGGTTCTATTTTAGGATTGGAAAGCCCGACGAGAATACCTGCGGCTGCGGCTAGAGTGGACCCGATAAAAAAAGTAAAACTAATGATGCGATTGACATTAATTCCCATGAGGCCGGCTGTCTCGTGACTGAATGAAACAGCCCTCATCGCTTTTCCCATGCGAGTTTTCATCACCACACAATGAAGCATGAGCATCAAACCAATGGAAACACCTAAGATTAGGAGTTGAATATTATTGAAGGCGACATCCCCAAAACGAATGATTTCTTTGACTTTCACAATTTGGGGAAAAAATTTAGGATCAGGCCCAAAAACAAGTTGTCCTCCATTTTCTAATAGTAGGGAAACACCAATGGCCGTAATCAACGCATTTAAACGAAGGCTACCACGAAGGGGACGATAACAAGTCTTTTCAATCAAAACGCCAATAGCACCACAACTGATCATTGAAACCAAAAGGATTAGAAGAGCTTTAGCATTTGAAGGCTCCGTTGCCCCATGAACCCATCCCGAGAGATAGTATCCGATCATGGCCCCCAACATATAAATATCGCCATGGGCAAAATTAATCAGGCGCAAAACCCCATAAACCATGGTGTAACCCAAGGCGATGAGGGCATAAATACTTCCCCAGCTAATACCATTAATAAGTTGTTGAAGAAATTCAGACATATGAAATCCAAAATGCAAAAATCAAAACGCAAAATGACAATGTAAAATCTAAAAATTTTTTCCGCAATAGTATTAGATAATTTTTGAATTTTGATATGTCATTTTGATTTTTGCATTTTTAATTTTGATTTTTTAAGGTTCTACCCGTTTAAAAAATTTTACTTTTCCATTCTCAATTTTTAAAACAACCGCTGCCTTACGAGCATTTCGGTCTTTATCGAGTGTAATGGAGCCAGAAATTCCTGGATAATTCTTTGTCTGACTTAAAGCATCCCGAATTGTACTCCCTTCAAGAGACCCCGCTCTTTGAATAGCATCGACTAAAATTTTGGCAGCATCATACCCAAGAACGGCCATCGCGTCTGGAACTTCTCCGTATTTTGCCTTGAAAGTTTCAATAAATTTTTGAATGACGACACTCGGATCATCTGCAGCATAATGGTTACTGAAATAGGATTCATTAATGGCTTCTCCTCCAATTTCAACCACACGCGGAGAATCCCATCCGTCCCCCCCTAATAACTGCCCCGTCCACCCCAATTCTCGAATTTGTCGAGCAATCAAACCTACTTCCGTGTAATAGCCTGGGACAAAAATAGCCTCAGGATGCTGACTTTTGATCGCTGTCAGCTGAGCGCGAAATTCAATATCCCCTTCTGAATAAGATTCATTGGCTACAATCTTTCCTCCCAATTTTTTAAAGGTTGCCTCAAAAAAAGAGGCAAGACCCACACTGTAATCATTTTTAATATCTTTAAAAATTGCAGCTTCTCTCACACCTAAAGTCTCATAAGTAAACTTGGCCATGACTTCCCCTTGAAAAGGGTCGATGAAACAAATTCTGAAAATATAGTCCCCCATTTCAGTGACCTTTGGATTAGTAGAAGCAGGAGTCACCATTGGAATTCCTGCCCTTTGACACTCAGGGGCTCCCGCTAAACTCCTTGAGCTAGCAACCTCGCCCAAAACAGCCACCACGCCATCTCGCTTGATTAATTTTACAACAGCCGTTTTTGCTTCCTCTGGCTTACTTTGATCATCCTCAATAACAGCCCTCATTTTCTTTCCTAAAATTCCACCCTGATCATTCACCTCTGAAAAAGCCATCTCAATTCCACGATTCATGGATTGACCAAAAGTGGCCGTACTACCGGTGAGCGAGGCATAAACGCCAATGGGAATATCTTCATTTTTTTTAGCACAACCTACAATCAAACATGCCCCTAAAAGAATCGATAATAATTTTTTCATCATTTTCCTCTTTCAAAATAGCTCAAAGTTATTTACCCAAGTGGATGAAAACGAGTCCATAGTCCACGGTCCACAGAAATAAATGCTTCCTTTAAAACCGTCGACCGTGGACGATGGACTGTAGACTCACGCTGTCTTTTCATGCTATCATTTATCCCTTATGAAAAAAATATTTCTTATTATCATTTTCATTTTTCCACTACTCGCGACCGGAACGATTCAAGAGAAATTCCCAGAGGATTTCTTAGGTTACATTTATTTTCCCGTTTTTTCTGAATTGATTCAACAAAGCCAAGAATATCTTGTTCCCTTTGGTCAAGCCTCCCAGCAAGCACCCGGATTTTTATCAACCCTTTTCCTCAAAGACACAAAAATCGAGAGTTTTGATTTATCCCGTCCGATGCTCTATGCCAGACTCAACCCAAAAAAATCCCCCGTCCCATTTTTTTACACCGCCTATCTCAAAGATAAAGACCTTTTCCTTTTAGGGTTTGGAAAAAGCCTTCTGGGGGGAAAGGGTTTTACGCTCAAAGAAGAAACAAAAAATAAACCCGTTCAAGAGTATATTGAAGAACAGACGCATTTTGATCGAGAGGGATTTCTAAAGGCCTTAGAAAAAGGCCCTGTGGATGTGACGAATTTTCAGACGAAGGTGATGCTTTCTTACTTTCTAGCCTTTAAAGACAACCAGGTTATTGTCTCAGGGAGTCAAGAATTGGTTCAAAAGTTTTTAAGTGAATCTTTAGAAAATATTCTCACTTCTAAAAAATCAGACTCTTGCGATCTTGGCCCCAAACCCATCGATATCCTTTTGCGATCGAGTCAAGCCTATGGTGTCTATCGAGAAGATCTGGAGGGCCTTCGTCATAAACTTGAACCCGCTCTGATTTCTAAAAATCTTCAATCACTCCAATGGATGTTAGAAACACTGGAGGATTCTCTTGGGAAAGTAGATGAACTTCAGTTATTTTCTTTTTTAAAAGCTGATTCAATCGAACTTGAAATTGATTTAAAAGTTAAACCTGATTCTTCTCTTGCAGAAAAATTAAAAAAATCAAATCAACTGATGCTTTCTTTAAAAAGCGCTCCCCTCGTTAATACCGCAGCTCTTTTAAAGGTCACACTTCCTCAAACGCTTCCGATCTCAAAATTTATACCCCTAGGGAACAAACCTGAAATCCAAGCCCTTGCCCAAAATTACGCCTCCCACATCAGAAACCTTTTTACCTTTAACAATCTTTCGATGGAAGGATTGATTAAAACCATCCTTGCCTTTGACCTCAAAGAAGGAGAATTGGAAAAAGCCCATTTGGATTTTAATCGTCTCATTAAAGAAGTCGGTTCTCTACAAATGACAGAAAATATCTTTCAACAAGTTGATAGGATTGCATCTCCTTCGAAAATTTTATACAGCACCTTTTCAGACAACCATCATTGGATTGGACTTAAATTTGACTCCCCTGAAAATTTTGTATCGGCCGTGGAAAAACTAAAACAAGCCTCATCAGCCTCTCAGGTTCCTTTGGATGAAATAACAGCTGATTTTCCAGAAAAATTAAATTTCTTTGTTCTTTTAAAACCTCTCGAGGGAGGTTATCTGGCAGGTTATGGAAAATCAGAAGAAGAGAAATTCCATGCCTTTTTTAGAATCAGAGCGAAAGAATGGATAACCGAAAAGTTCAAAGTTCAAAGTTCAAAGTTTAAAGATAAAAAAACTCCCTCAACTTCCTAATCTTAAACTTTCTGTAATCTTCAGCCCTTAAACTTTAAACTATTTTTCAGCTCTTTCTTTGAACTTGTCGAGTAGACATATATTTCAATGCCCCTCACGGAACCGTACGTGCGGATTTTCCGCATACGGCTCTTCAGTAAGCCTCACTCAATTTTGACGGTATATAAAAGCGATGGACGATCCGTGGCTTCGGTAAGGGG